>JAGYOX010000133.1 GCA_018399235.1 Desulfobacterales bacterium
CTCCTTTACAGTTGGTTTTTAGTGATCCTGTAACGGGTTTAACTGGTTCATTTGCATATTGGATGGACTTTTTTAATAAACTCGGATTAACTCTTTGAACAATATTTAAATTATAGGAATATTTTAATTTTTTATCCGTTCCGGGTACAATTGTCAAGAAGATCATGGGGTATACCGGCACCGCCAAATTTTGAATTATGAATTATAGTTGACATCTCAGCAACTTATTTTTACAGATGGAAAACACTGCTATCAGATAGGAACAAACAGATTATCCTTGATGCGATAAAAAAATGGCGTTATTCGTAATATGTCTCCACACTGTCGTTATATTAAAAAATTAATAATAACCCTAGACGGAGCAACAAATGAAGGTACTAGTGACCGGTGGCGCAGGTTATATCGGATGTTTGGTAGTAGATGAGTTATTGAAACACAATCATCAGCCAAAGGTTTTTGATTTGTTTAACTGGGGCAAGGAGTCCATTGAACCTTTTATGGATCAAATTGAAATCTATGAGGGCGACTGCCGAAATTCCAGGGATATTATTTATGCATTGGAAGACATAGATGCCATTATTCATCTGGCCGGCATCGTGGGGGAGTTTGCATGTAAAAGTAATCACAAGGCCCATTTCTCTATAAATATTGAAAGCACTCGCACGTTGATAAACTGCTGCACGGACCCGGAACTTGATTTAGTACGGGATTTTATTTTTGCCTCTTCCTGCTCGGTTTACGGAAATGTAAAAGGCCTGCATGATGAGGTAACGGAGGAGACTCCTACCGCCCCCCTCTCCTCATACGCCCACGCCAAGTTACGTTCTGAAAAAATAATTCTTGATGCCATGGAAAGCGTGCCGCATTTTCATCCCACAATCCTCCGATTAACGACACTTTTCGGATGGTCCCTCAGGCCCCGACTGGATTTGGTGACAAATCTGTTTGCCTACAATGCATGGAAAAATGGAAAAATGACGATTTTCGGAGATGGGCTGCAATACCGGTCATTAATTCACGCAAGAGATGTCGCCCGGGCGCTGGTGCAGACTCTTGAAGCGCCCCGCCTGATGAGGAGCGGTCGGATTTTCCATGTGGGGGAAGAAACCAATAATAAAACTGTTAAGGAAATCGCAGAAATCGTCCAATCACAGCTCCCTTCTGCCGAGATCGAAATGAACCCGGGGCAGCCCTCCGATCGAAGGGATTACCGCATTAACTGCAGGAAACTTAAAAATATTATTGGCTGGGAGGCAGCTTATTCAGTTGAAGACGGCATTAAGGAATTGATAGAAAATTTAAACACCATGGATTGGGATTGGGAGTCTGAGAGATACAGAAACCATTTGTTCAGGTATGTATAAAAAAAAATATTGACGCCCTTTCACCGTTATTCCGAGGAGCTCTTCCTTTTCCTTTGTCATTTCGAGGAGCGCAAGCAACGAGGAATCTTCAATTAAAAGATTTCTCGCTGGCGCTCGAAATGACAGAAGGGGCAGCCACTCGAAATGACAGAAGGGGCTCGTTTTTCACTGCTGCGCGAAATGACATTAACGGTTAAAAATAATGAAATTTTAGTAGGACACTTAAAATGACATCTGATGCCATAAAAGTCGCCACCCCCCAAGTCGGGGAAGAAGAAGCCGAAGCCGTCAGGGAAGTCCTGCTTTCGGGTCTTTATGTGTCAGGACCGAGGGTAGGCGAATTTGAAAAAGAGTTTGCTGAATATATCGGCACTAAATGGGCTGTTGCTGTAAGTAGCGGCACCAGCGCTCTCTATATTGCCCTTGAAGCCTTTGGCGTGGGCAAAGGCGATGAGGTGATCGTTCCACCGATGACCTTTTTTGCCACCGTATCCTCGGTTTTATATATAGGCGCCACACCAGTATTTGCGGATATCGATCTTGACGATCTCTGCCTTTCCCCTCAAAGTGTAAAACAAAAAATTACACCAAAAACAAAGGCAATTATCCCAGTGCATCTATATGGTGCAGCTGCAAAAATGGATGAAATAAAAGCCATTGCGGGCCAGCACGGCCTTATAGTACTGGAAGATTGCGCCCAGGCCCATGGTACGGCATACAAAAGCCAAAAAGTCGGATCTATCGGCCATGCCGGGGTTTTTTCATTTTTCGCCACCAAGCACATGACAACCGGCGAAGGCGGCATAATTACCACAAATGATGCCGATCTGGCAGAACAAAGCAAGGTGATTAGAAACCACGGCATGAGTGGCAGAGATGATCATATTCGGCTTGGATTTAATAACCGAATGACCGAAATGGAAGCCGCCATCGGCTTGGTGCAGCTCAAAAAACTGGAGGAGTTGAACCGCAGGCGGATTGAAAACTCTGAGACCATTTTAAGCAAAGTGCGTGAATTGCCATGGGCGCATGTGCCCGTTCCCCAAGACGCCGGCAGGCAACATACCTATTTCTGGTGCCCGGTGATGGTCAAGCCGGAATCAGGCAAAGAAATTAACGATCTAAAAAAGCACCTCCGGCATTACAACATCGGGTTCAGAGAGCGATACAAAGAGCCGCTTTACCGGCAGCCCGTGCTCAAGCGGCTTGGCCTGGATTATTCTGAGGAGTATCTGCCCAATGTGGAAAAAATCGCCGGAAACGTGATCGGATTGCCTAACCATCCCGGTCTCAGCCGAAATGATTTGGATGATATAATCAATATACTTCACAAATTCTAATATGTAGTCTTGATTAAAACCTCTTTTGGGAGATGCTGATGCCAAAAATCAATATCCTGTTAACGACTGCCGGGGGGGGGAATGCCAATAATCTTGTCAGGAGCCTGAAAAAAAGCGACTTGGACTGCCAAATTATAGGAACAAATATTTCAAAATTTGAAATAGCCAAATCGATAGCAGACAAGCACTACTTGATCCCTCGCTTTACCAGTAAAGAGTATGTACCTGCCTTTAAAGAAATTATGAAACGGGAAGATATCGATTTTTGCATACCGAACCATGAGTTTGAAATACAACAAATAGTCGCTTCCGGCGATCCGGAGATCCTCGCGAAATGCTATCTCCCGGCAAAAAAAACCGTCAACCTTTGCGTTGATAAGTCGAAATTGATCAAAAAATTATCCGAAGCCGGCATGAATACGCCAAGATCAATAACCCTTCAATCCTATGATGAACTTGACAAACGATTCGATGAAATGAAGATAAGCGATGATCATCCTGTATGGTGCAGACTCCGCAGGGGTTCTGGCTCGGCTGGGGCTGCGCCTCTATATTCCAAAGAAGAAGCGTTCTTTTGGATTCAATACTGGGAAATGCATAAAAATGTCAGCATCGCGGATTTCATGCTTTCAGAATATCTTCCCGGTAAAGATCATCACTTCTTCAGCCTATGGAAAAATGGAGAGCTTTTGATTGGAAAATCCATCCAGAGGCTTGAATATGTATGCGCAAAATATACGATCAGCGGCACCTCTTCCTCACCAAGCCTATGTAAAATGGTAAATGACAAAGATGTTTGCGATGTTTGCATTCAATGTGTCAAAGCTATTGATCCAAATGCCCAGGGGCTTTTCGGAATCGACTTAAAGGGCAATATTGATGATATCCCTTACTTAACCGAAATTAACATCGGCAGATTCCCTCGCATTAATTATATTTTTAACTTTGTCGGCGAAAATATCGCCCAAAAATATGTAGAATGCGGTTTGGGAATGGATGTCTCACCTTCGGCGCAGGAATCTCCCTCTGAGCCGCTATACTATTTGATGCGAGACTTTGATACAAGCCCCATACTCAAAGATGAATCAGAAATCAATAGCAGCTTCATTGCGATTAACCCTAATAATACATAAATTGAACGATTTTCAACTTTGCCGAAGATACAAGATGATAGGAAGAATATGACAAAACAAATTGTCACCGGAATCGCCGGAAGCCACAGAAGTTCCATCAAATCAGAAGACTTTCTCACTATCCTGGATCAATGCAAGGATTTTGATAAGCTATATGAAACAATTTACAAAATGGGCGGAGATAAAAAAATCTGCAATTCTGAAGCAATCCTTTTGTCCGGCCTTTATGGTGCCAAGGAAATGGGGCTATCAATTAATCATATAATGCTGAAAAGCCTATTTAAAACAAACAAAACAGAGGAAGCCCAAAAGATAGCGGTTAAAAAAATCCTGAAACATACTGACGGACTTCTTATTGCCAGCCCTGTTTATTTTGGCGATCGATCGTCACTTATTGCAAAATTGATTTCACTATTAAAGCAAACAGATGGCAAGAGATTCGTATTAGATCAAAAAGCGGCCGGCATGATTGCGGTTGGCGCCAAGAGAAACGGCGGCCAGGAAACGACAAATGTGTTTGCGCTTTTCGATTTTATGAATCTCGGGGCATGTGTTGTCGGAAACGGCCCCCCGACATCTCAGTATGGCGGCACTGCCGTCGCGGGCGCAATTGGTTCAATAATTGACGACACATTTGGGCTGTCAACATCCAGGGGTACAGGTCAGCGTGTCGGCTTGATGACAAAAATGATCAACATAGACCCATCCGCTTTCAAAAATAAGATCCGTACACGGATACTTTTTCTTGTCACCCGAAAAGATATGCAGAATGTATTTATTGATAAAATCAAAAGTTTGAATTTTTCAGATCATACTGATGTAGAGATTTTAGATATTACTGACAAAAATATTAAGCCCTGCCGTGCATGCCCGGTTTGTCCTAACGGCCCTACGGACGAAATATATAAATGTATTATTCAGCCTTCGTCAAAAAACAAAAGCCAAGACGACATGAAGTTTATTTACGAAAAATTGATAAACGCAGATGCAATAGTGCTAGGTCATTACAACGGTATTGGTGCCGGCAACGATAACTATCAGGTCTTTATGGAAAGAACCCGTTTTATTCGAAGGAACAATTTTGAACTGACAAATAAAATATTCTCTGCTTTCTATGAAACCAGTAACACATTGGATGTTTTTAGTTTACGAGGGTTGTCGAGTTTTCTTCGGCACAATATGTTTATTGTAGGGCCTTTTTACAGTGCCTTTAGAAACAAACGGAATGAGGTTTTTGAAAATATTGACGTGGATGACTATGCGAAACGACTTGAGATATTGGCCCAAAAGGCCAGAATAGGCAGGGATATGGGTTATAACACCACTGAAACAGCATATATTCCAATTGGTTATTCCCAAAGCGCATAGCATGAAAATATCAAACGCTCATATATTTCAGACTAAACTTCCACTAAAAAAACCCTACGAGCTTTCATTTGCTAAAATCGAGCATTTCTCTTCATGCTTTATTGCTATTGAAACCGATGAAGGCGGAATAGGCATTGGGGAAGCTACCGCATTACCGGGCTATTCTAGCGAAACCCACGGGATGATATGGGAAGTGCTAGCACAGTTCCGTTCTCAGCTTATCTCATTGAATGAAACACAGGCCAGGAAAATTGTAGATAATCATTTTAAAAAATTACCCTTTGCCGCATCCGCTTTAGGTACAGCCATTGACTTTGCTTTTGCGCCCCCAGAGCTTCCAGATGCCTTTACTTGTCCGCTGGTTTTTGCCATAAGCGCCTATAATCAGGCAGAAAAAATTTTAAATGATTTAAAAACTGCCGTTAATGAAGGATTTCGAAGCATTAAAGTTAAAATCGGCCGGAATATAGAGAAGGATTTAAAAATCCTGCCGCTTTTGTTTAAAACCAACTTTAATAATGTTGTGTTTAGATTTGATGCAAACCAGGGCTACACTTATGATGAAGCCGCAAGTTTCATAAATCATCTTATAAAATATGACATTGGGCGCATCGAACTCTTGGAGCAGCCTTTTCCCCCAGATAGATGGAATGAAATGAAAAAATTACAAAAATCTTCCCCAATCCCTTTAATGCTTGATGAGAGTATCTTTAGTACAGAACACATTTTAAAAGCGAACGATATTGGTATATCCTTCGTCAAACTTAAGCTTTTCAAATCCAAAGGCATAAACGATCTCATTGAAAAAGCAAAGATTGCAAATAACAGAGGCATAAACGTGATACTGGGTAACGGGGTGGCTACGGATGTAGCGAATTTTATGGAAGGTCTGGTTTTTTCTTCTTTTAATAATTTGTTTCATGGGGCATTTGAAGGTAACGGATTTGCCAAAACGGATACCCCGTTGCTCAAAAATCCCTTAAAACTTATAGACGGTAAGGCTCTCTGGCATAAAAAAAATCGAGACATATTTGATATATCATTCATGCATCACTGAAAATTAGAAATAAAATGATAATGCCGGATAAAAAAATAATAGCTGTCATACTGACAGCTTATAATGAAGAGAAAAACCTGGGAAATGTATTAAGTGAGATGAGCGACAGCTATGTTGTATATGTTGTTGATGATGGCTCACATGACAATACGCGTCAATTGGCAACCGACTATGGAAGCAGGGTGGTCTCTCATCCCATCAACCTGGGCCAGGGACTTACCGCTTTAACCGGCTATAAAACAGCTATGCTTGAAGGTGCTGATATTATAGTAAAAATGGACGCCGACGGACAGCACAGCCCTGCGGAAATCCCAAAATTTATTGAAAAAATGGAGAAAACAAATAGTGATATTGTTGTCGGATCTCGAATTTTGGGGACAAACTACGCGAGCGCTCCGTTTTTCCGAAAAACATTCCTGCCGGTTTATACCTGGCTGATTAATAAACTGACCGGCTATCAAATGACTGATGCCATGTCCGGTTTCAGGGCATTCCGTGCAAGTTCATTGAGAAGGGTTGCCAAGGTTCTGGATGACATGATAGAGCCGCAATATATGGCCTCAGAAATGTTCATTCGATTTGCCAAAGCCGGACTGACCGTTACGGAAGTACCCATCAATATGGGGGAGAGAAAAACAGGAACTTCATATAAAGGATTTATACGTTATGGATGGGGGGTTTTAAGGGCAATACTCAGAACATTTCTGGATAAAGAATTTCGAAATACAAAAAATAGTTGACATGAAAATCACGATTATAGGCATACTTTTTTTTCTTGCGGCCTGCCTGGCCATTTTAAGGACCGTAAAAAAAATCCAGGATGAAAATATCGGATTCCGTTCCGGCTTGATCTGGATTTTACTCTGGGTGGGTATCGGTTTTTTTGGCATGTTTCCGAATATACTTAACGCGGCGATGCAATTTGCCCAGATGGGAAATCGGGTCTTATTTGTACTTGTTCTTGCCGTATTGATACTGCTTGCCATCGTTTTCAACCAAGCCTCAAATATGGAAAACATGAATCGGAATTTAAAAAAGCTGGCCAGGGAAATTGCCATATTAAACTACAAACTTGAAAAGAAAAACAAAGACACCCCCTCACAAGATGAATGATTCTGACAAAGTGGCTTTTATCATCGGTTCCCCAAGATCCGGCACGACCATTCTCGGCAACATCCTTAACCATCATCCGGAAATTGTTGAATGGTATGAGCCCTATTATGTCTGGCTAAAATATTTTGATAATTCAAAAGATGATATATGGGACATACCTGCTAAAAATGGCAAAACAAGTCATTATATCTGGCGGGAGTTCGTCCATTATAAAAAAAAAATGGGGGCGTCGCTTGTCATTGATAAATCCCCCGGACATGCTTTAAATATTGCCCCTATCCTCAGTGTCTTTCCCAATTCCAAATGGATACATATTCTCAGGGACGGCCGTGATGCCACGCTATCGATTAACAAAGAATGGCGTCGCCGTGAGCAAATTGTCCAAAAAAAAGATTTCATCAAACTTGTTAAAACTGCAAGGCAAATGATCAGGCGCCAACCCCTTTTCCGCTATAAATTTATGGCGCTCTGGTTCGAACTCACATCCAACTTATCTCTAAATCCCCGTAGATACCTAAACAAATCCAAATGGCAGGGCAATATCGGATGGGGCCCGCGATTTAAAGGATGGGATGAATATTTAGAGAGCCATACGGCGATAGAATTTAATGCGATGCAATGGCATCAATTAATAAAGGCCGTGCATAGCAGTTGGGCCTCTATCCCGAAAAACAACAAACTGGAAATTCGATATGAAAAACTTCTTCAAAACCCCCGGCAATATCTTACCAGTATTTTAAATTTTCTCGGATTTTCACCTGAAAATGATTTTTTTAATGTGATCCCCAGCCTAAAGAGCAATAATTTCAATAAATGGAAAACAGAATTTACCCAGCGTGAAATAGAACTTATCAAACCCATTTTGTCCCCGATGCTTGACGAACTGGGCTATACAACCGACATGCCCTGGTAATCCATGATAAAATTTATTTTCCGCATTTTTATTTCCGGCCTCATCATTTGTTATCTTGCAATTACGGTCGATTGGCCGATTATATATAATTCTTTTCAAAAAATCGATGCCCTCTACTACCTGCTCTCAACCGGCCTGGCGGTATTCGCCTCGCTTTTTCTCGCCCTTAAATATCATCTATTTATTAAAGACACACCATTGGCCGTTTCCATCTCCAAATTAATAAAAATCAATTTTATCAGCCGGTTCTATGCATTGTTCCTTCCCTCCGCACTGGGCCCGGAAGCGGTCCGCTGGTATAAAATAACCAAAAACAAGCAGGGCCGAAGTTTTTTTCT
>JAGYOX010000134.1 GCA_018399235.1 Desulfobacterales bacterium
CCAACATGACCATCCGGGGCTATCCGGATAACGGCAAGGGCATGCTGCTTCGCCGGGGCACCGCGGCCAACTTCTATAATATCATTGTCACCGGCTTCGGCGAAGGCCAGATTGATTTCGATGACCTGGCCACCTTTGAAAACGCCGGCACTCCATCCGCCCTGACCGGAGAACTGACCATGGAAAGCTCCCTCATTTACGGGGACAAACTGTTTGAGGACATGGAAGAGCCGGAAGAGCCCTGGTCTGTTCAGGATTGGTACAACGCCCAGAACAATATCAACCCCCGGGACCCAGTGCTGAATGAGGATGGGACGCTAACCAAATAACCCGAAAAAATAGTTAATTACCATAGATAGAAACGGGGATCGGCGTTTTTGCGGCGTCGATCCCTGTTTTTATGCGATAGACGGTCCTATTGCCGTCCCGGCACTAAACGTTATTTTTTTCAATTGGTTATATTCAGTCACAGAATCTTAATAAAAGTATCATAGAGATGTCATGAAACTGTCATACTTCTGGCTATATTTTATGCAACTTTTAGACTGAAGCATTTACAGGAACCCGAAACAAAATCAAGGGAATGGTTAAAGAATATGTGGAAGACACTATCATTATCATCTGTTGCCGTGATACTGGGGGTCTTCATCGGCATCGGGTCAGCCGCCGCCCAGGACATATCCACATCAACGGTCCAGAAAAAAACCAAACAGGCGATCGAATCGGAGATCGAGGCTCAGAAACAGGCCGATGAATGGAGCCAGGAGAAAGAGCAGCTCATCAGCGAAATCCGGCAGAATAAAACCCAGCTGGACTGGGCGAAATACCAGAGTGAGAAATACGCCGCCTATATTGAGCGGGAAAAGGAAAAGATTGAAGAACTTGAACGTCAGAAGGACGAAATGAGAAGCCTTCGCCGGAACCTGGAGCCGTACCTGGATAAACTGATCGCCAGCCTTGAGGGGTTTATTGAATCGGACCTGACCTTTCTGACCCAAGAGCGCAGGGATCGCATCCAGTTTTTAAGGGATTCGGTAAATGATTACCATCTCAGCATGAGCGAGAAGCTTCATCGGGTCCTTGAGGCGCTGCAGGTCGAGGCGGAATACGGCCGCTCTATTGAAGCCAACCCAGCGACCCTAAACGTCGAAGGCCGGTCCATTGAGGCGGACGTCTTGCGTGTGGGCCGCATTGCGGTGTTTTTCCATTCTATGGACGGGGAGAAGGTGGGACGCTGGGCCATCGAATCGGAGAGCTGGGAATATATCCCGTCTGATTTCAGTCGGGCGATTCAAGATACCATTGAAATGGCCAAACAGCAGAAATCCGTGGAACTTGTGGATCTCCCGATAGGAGGGATTAAAGAATGAAATTGCGTCATCTGCTTGTTATAACTGCCTTCTTTTGCCTGCTGTCAGCTGCTTCCGTGATGGGAGCCGCTGATTGGAGCCAAATCGCAGCGGATATTATGCAGGACAATCAGGCAACCGAGGAAGATGCCCGATATACATTGGAGTTGATCCAAAAAAACAAATCTGAATTGAAGCAGGAGTTGGCCTCCCTGAAGTCAAAGCTGGAATCTCGGGAAGCCGAATTGAAGACTTTAAGAGCCAAGTTCAACGGATTGCTGGAAACCAAAACCGGCCTGGAAGATGAAATTGAAAGCGAAAAGGAAGAGATCAAGGCGGTTTCGGACACCGTTTACAATGCGGCCCAGCGGACCGGCGCCTTGATTGAAAACAGCCCTGTTACGGCAGAAAATCCGGATCGGAGCAAGCGCCTGGATCCGTTGCTGACCAAGCAGCGTTTTCCGGGCATGGCGGGTATTCAGACCCTTGTGGACATGATCTGGACGGAAATGGCGGCCTCCGGTGCTATCCGTCTTTATGATGGGGAGTTTATCGGGCCGGAATATCAGCAGCAGACCGGGGAAATCCTCCGGATCGGCTCGTTGACCGCGGCCTACCGCAATCCGGGCGAGCACATCGGCTACCTGCAGCTGGGCGAGAAAAACCGGCTGGTGGCGGTCCCCGGAGATCCCTCCTGGTTTGTGAAAAATTCACTTGAAGGCTATATGAAGGGCAAAACCAACCATGTGCCCCTGGACGTTTCCGGCGGCGCCGTTTTTCAGAGGATGGCGGAATCCAGGGATTTTAAGGACTGGCTGGAAGCCGGCGGGCTGCTCATCTGGCCGATCCTTATCGTCGGCGCCGTAGGGCTGATCTTAGGCTTGGAGCGGTTTCTCTTCCTGCTTCGCATTCGCAGCAACTCGGACACGATCATGAACAGTATTCTGGATTTCATCCACAAGGAAAACTGGCAGGAGGCCAAGACCTATTGCGAAAATAATAGGCGGTTTCCCACCTGTAATGTCCTCGGCACCATGTTTTCCCATCTGGGTGTTACCCGGGAGGCGATGGAGAACGCGATCCAGGAGGCCGTGCTGCGCCAGGTCCCCCGGCTGGAGCGATTTATCGCCACTCTAAGCATTTTGGCGGCAGTCGCGCCGCTCCTTGGTCTGCTGGGGACGGTTACCGGTATGATCAATACGTTTCAGGTGATTACCCTTTTCGGTACCGGGGATCCTAAGCTGATGTCCGGCGGTATCTCGGAGGCCCTGGTTACTACCCAGCTGGGCCTTGCCGTGGCCATACCGATTATGCTTCTGCACCATTTCCTGGAGCGCCGGGTGGATAAGATCCTGGGTGATATCGAGGAAAAGGGCAACAAGGTGACTGTGGAGCTCATGAAAAAAGGCGCGATTAAAGAAGGGGCCGCATAATCGTGTTTTCCAATCTTTTGACGGGGACATATGAGTACCTTCAAAGCGGCGGGGGCATCATTCTGCCACTGGTGGTGGTCTCCATATGGATGTGGGCGCTGATTCTAAGGAAAGTGCTCCAATTTTACCGGTGGCGGATGAAAGAGCAGTCCATCCTGGACTGCTATAAAAACTATCAGAGCCCGGGCTTTATCGCCGCCCCATGGCAAATGGAAATTCTGGACAAGATCATGGACTATAAAAATACCAATCTGAAACCGGATAAAAAATCGCTTGCCCGCATTCAGCGGCCGCATCATGAGCAAGTGAACAAGCACATCAATACCATACTGGTGCTGGCCGCCGTAGCGCCCCTGTTGGGGCTTTTGGGCACCGTGGCCGGGATGATCAAGACTTTTGACGTGATCGCCTTTTTCGGTACCGGCAATGCCAGGGCCATGGCCGGCGGCATTTCAGAGGCCCTGATTACGACACAGACGGGTCTGATCGTGGCGGTGCCGGGATTGATCCTGGGCAATTTCTTAAGCCGCCGGGCCCAGCGGATCAAGGGCCGAATGGAGCGTTTCAGCATTGGGCTGGTACAGGAAATCTGATTTATTGGACGGATGAGTGACTATGGAAGGCATTCGTAACCTGCGCAAGGGAAGGTCCGGCGCGCCGGAGATCAACATGGCGCCGCTTTTGGATATGGTATTTATCCTGCTGATTTTTTTTCTGGTAACCACCAGTTTCGTCAAGGAGGCCGGGGTGGATGTTGAGCGGCCGGTAGCCAAGTCCGCCGAAACCAAAGCCGCAACGAACATGGTCATCGGCATTGATAAAGACGGCGGCGTTTATATGCAGGGCAAACGGGTGGATGTTCGCTCAGTGCGGCCGCGCATGAAGCAGTATGTTATGGAAACGCCCAAAGGGTCGGTCGTGATTGCTGCTGACAAGCAAAGCACGACCAATACCTTGATTCAGGTTTTGGACGGCTGCCGGCTGGCGGGGGTTAAAAATATCAGTATTGCCGCGCGTAAACCGAAATCTTAAAGGAGACAGGCGTGAATCTAACCGCCCTGCGCGAAAATTTCGGTGATACGGTTATTATTATCGGGGTGACGGCCCTGATCAATGCGCTGTTGTTTGTGATGATTCCGCTGCTTGCCGAAACCAAGCGGGCTCAACATGACTATGGGGATCCCATAGCCGCCGTGACCATGCAGAAGCCGCAGCACTTTGAACAAGAGGAAGAAGATCCGGAAAAAGAGGTTAAGGACGAAGAGTTAAGCAAGCTGCCGGAAGCGGCCACGATGCCGGACGAGCAGAGTCCGCCGCCCAAGCCGGAAATGAATATTGAAACACCCGAGTTTGAACTCAATGCGGACCTTGAAGCCGGCCAGGGGATGGGGGTGGCCATGCCGAATACGGTGCAGGATCTGAGCGACATGGTTTTTAACCTGAGCGATCTGGACCGAAAGCCGCAGCTCATCAACCGGATTCAGCCGGTTTATCCCTACGAAGCGCGGCGAAAAGAGATAAACGGCAGGGTCATCCTGCGCTTTATCGTGGACAGGGAAGGCAATGTTCGGAATATCAGGGTCGTTCGCGCGGAGCCGGAAGGCCTTTTTGAGGAAAACGCAAAGGAAGCCGTCGGCAAATGGCGGTTCAAGCCCGGTTATTTCAGTGGGGAGCCTGTGAATACAAGGGTGACAGTGCCCATTAAGTTTGAGATCTGATGGTCAATTTAACTTGGGATACAACAGATACCTGTAAAAAAAAAGGAGAAAACCATGAAACCGATCAAAATTCTACTTACTGTTGTGTTGGCCTTGGCGCTTATGGCCGGCGGCAGTCTTCTGCCGGAGGCTGTTGATGCCGGGGAAAACCCCAGACGGCTGTCTCCGGCGACCCGGTCGGCCCTGGTGACGTCCCAGGAGGCCTTGAATCAGGATCAATATGGGAAAGCCCGGCAAATCCTTCTATCCTACTTAAAAGATCACGCCGAGGAGGCACCGGCGGATGCATACTGGCTTTTGGGGAACACCTGGTTTCTGGAGGATAAACTGGATCAGGCCTGTGATGCCTATCAAAAGGGATTGGTCCGGTTTCCGGAAAACGCCGCGCTGCATCAGAATTACGCGGTGGCGAGCTATCTGAACAAGGATTTCAAGGAAGCCGGCGATTACTTTGTCAAAGCCTTTGAACTGGAGACGGAAAGTCCGGATATCAGCCTCTTGTTCAAGGCGGGATCCGCTTATTACAATTGCCAATGTTATGGCAAGGCCAAGGAATGTTTGAACCGATTAATCGGCAAGGCCGAAACCGTAAAATCCGAATGGCGGAAACTGTTGGTCTATACCCATGTTTCCCTTGAAGAATGGGATGCGGCTGAAACCGTCCTCACCCCGTTGTTAAAAGACAACCCCGCCCTTTCCGATTACTGGAAGCTCCTTGCCCGGCTTCATATCAACCGGGATAATTACAGGGATGCGGCTATCGCCTTAAATATTGCCTATGAAATCAAGCCGCCCGAGCCGGAGTCCTGGGAAAATTTGGCTGATCTGTATTTTTATTTGAATGCGCCGTTAAAGGCCGGTGATTGTATTGCCAAGGGATATGGCGGCGAATTTAGCGCCGAACAATGTGAAAAGCTGGCCCATGCCTATGCCAGGTCCTTAAGATATGACAAGGCGGTGGAATATATCAACAAGGCGATCGAAAAAGATCCGACCGCGGATCGATACAAAATGCAGGCGACCTTTTACTACAGGGATCGGCGGTTTCCGAATGCCCTTGCCTCTTTTGAGAAAGCCATTAAGCATGCCCCGAAAGATGACTGGGCGCATTTAATGCTGGGATTCTGTGCCATGGAGGTCGACGACTGGGAGCTGGCGCAAAAAGCCTTTTCCGGTGCGACCACATCGGAAAAATACGGCTCCTGGGCAAAATCCGCCTTGGCCATGGTTGATGATTTGATTGATGCCAGAAAGGCCGCGCGAAAAACCACAAACATAAAGATTTCAATGAGATAGTCTGTAACCGGAAAAAACCAAGTAAAAAGGGCGCCTTTTGGCGCCCTTTTTACTTGGTTGGGAGGAAAAAACGAGGGACATTACCGCTTATTTGTTCATTTCATAGGTGTCCCGGAGGGCATACACATGGTTTTTCCAGAACCGGTCGAACCGGTCGTAGTCCACAAACGGTTTCCGCAGCATCTTCAGGCACATCTCCTGCTGCTTCTCGCTGCTGTCACGTTTGTAAAAGACTTCCAAGGCATATTTTGAGAAATCGCGGACCATGAAATCAAAAATCTGCTCCAACAGATCATCATCGAATTTTTCTATGTTGTATTTTTCTATAATGAGCTGTCCATAGGCAACTAGAGTAAAGAGTTCGCCGATGGTGAGCAGAAAGTCGATATTCTGGGCCTGCTCCTTGGAGGGGGCGGCATTTACGAGAAAATCGGTAAAGGCCTTGATCTGTTCCTTAAACACATTCACGTTCGGCATATCGATGCCGTTGTAGGCGATATTGTAGTCGTGGAACTGGATTTTGCCCAGCCCCTTTGTCGGTCCCTGGTTAAACAGAAACTCATCGTCCGCCGGGTCTTCCCGTTTGGGGATTTCGGGGAACTCTGCTGGATTGAAGAAGTAATTGGCCATAAACTTGATGATAAGTGCCATGTTGACATGGACCGTGCCCTCGAGCTTGGGCAGGGACCGGATGTCCGTGGCTGCCATCTCAAAATATACGTCTTTTTCAAACCCGCGGGCGGCAATTACGTCCCATAGCAGATTGATGACTTCCTCGCCCTGCGTCGGAACTTTCATTTTAACCATCGGATTATACAGCAGATACCGCCGGTCTTCGGCCGAAGCCGACCGGAAGTAGTCGGTAGCCCGCTGGGAGAACAGCTTCATGGCTGCGAGGCGGGCATAGGCATCCACGAAAAGCTGCTTGATATGGGGAAAATCCGTCACATATTTACCGTAAAGGTTCCGGTGGCTGGCATGGTTGATGGCTTCATAAAAGGCGTGGGTGCAGATGCCGATGGCGCCCCAGCCCAGGTTGAACTTGCCCACATTGACCGTATTTAATGCCGCATCCCAGGCCTCCCGGCCGTATTCGAGAATATCGTCGTCGGTGATCGGATAGCTGTTTAATGCGTATTCCGCCACGTAGCCTTCCCAGTCGACCACGTTCTGGATAAGATCATAGTTTTCATGTTCCGGGCTCACCGCAAAAAAGACGTAATCGTCTGTTTCAGAGTCCTTGCCAAAGGTTGAAACCAGGGCCGCCTTGTTGGCATTGCCGATGTAGTATTTGCCGCCGTCTGCCACGTATTTCCCGTCGCCCAGCGGCGTCAACGACATTTCCGAAGAGTAGAGGTCTGCACCGTGAGCCCGTTCGGAAAGGCCGAAGGCAAAGATGCCCCCATCTTTCAGCATCTGGGCGGTTTTTTGTTTGATTTTTTCGTTTTTGCTCATCCAGATGGGGCCGAGCCCGAGAATGGAAACCTGCCAGGCATACCAGTGGGAGAGGTTATAAAATCCCAGGATTTCATTAAAATCACAGTTCCGGAAGCTGTCCCAGCGGGTGTCCGGATCATCCGGGGCATAGGGGGAGGGGGTGAGCAGCTTGGCAAAAACCTGGTTGTCTTTCAAAAAATCGATAAAGTCCGCGTACCAGATCCGTTCATGGCTTGCCTCCTTGAGTTTGGCTTTGCCCTTGTTTTCAAAAAAGGCCACGGTTTTTTTCATCAACTCCCGTGAGGCGGGGTCGAGATGGTCGAATGTTTCGGTTTTTGGGTTAAGTAGCATCTTGGGTCTCCTTTGTTTATAGTAATGAACCGCCGTATTCGTTTGTATGCAAACTATACGCGCGCACGACACATTTAAATTTCCGGGTCATGCTATATTTCATAACTAATGGGCGGCAGACGCCTGTTAAATCAAGTCTCGCAAAAGACGCTTAAAAAGGATGCACTCTTCCGGGGAAAAATGTTCCAGTATCTCCCGGTTGGATTCCTGGCGTTGTGCAATTAAATTCGGCTTTAGGCGGTTGGCCTGCTCCGAGGGGTAAATCCGCTGAATTCGACGATCCTCCGGATCAGGCTGTTTGATGATCCACCCCGTCTCCGTCATCCGGTCCAGAACACCGGAAAGCGTCGCCTTATCCAAAATCAGGAGCTTAGAGAGTTCTGTAGCAGTCATGCCCGGTTGGTACCAAAGCCCTTCCAGCACCAAATGCTGCATGTTTGTCAGGCCATAGGGCCGCAGCCGCCGGCTAAAATCACCATGGGCTTTCTGGTAGGCTTTTCCCAGCAGAAAGACCATGCATTCAGGTAAATCCTCGGGTAAATTAGACATCCTCTATATCCTTTGCATACAAACAATTTTTTAGGATGATTACTTCGGCATGTCAACAATAAACTTCTAAGTAACTTCGGGTATTAGGTTTTGGGTATTAGGTATTGGGTATTAGGTATTGGGTATAAGGTGAAAGGTACAAGGTTTAAGGTTCACGGTTCATGGTTCATAGTTAAATCCCAAATTACAATATTCAAATGACAAACAAATTCCAAAAATCAAATCCCAATTTTTAAAACAACCCCTTTTTTGTCGAATGCCTCGTTGTTTTGAATTTTGGTCATTGGAATTTGGGTATTGTTTGTTTTTTGAGATTTGAGATTTGAGATTTGAGATTTCGATTCTCCCTCAGTGCCTTTACCC
>JAGYOX010000135.1 GCA_018399235.1 Desulfobacterales bacterium
AACCATGAACCATGAACCATAAACCTTGTACTTTTCACCTTAAACCTTATACCTAATACCCAATACCTAATACCCGAAGTTCCTTAGAAGGGAAACGCTTAAGAAAAGCTTGATTCCTCAGGTAACTTTTGATAGGAAACCCCCACTGATTGGAAGAAGCCGAAATTTTGGGGGTCAGTGGGGGGAGCAAGAAAAACTGGGAACAGCACTCCTTGAACTCATCTATTGGATACCAGAAATCTTCGGTTAGGGTCAACCATAAACAATCCCCCGACTATTTTCGGGCGTCAAGAATAGATTCCATTGAAAACGGGCTATGGCAATGCAAGAGTCAACAGGTCTCCCTTTTTTAGATGATGCCGCCATCCGGATGTTTCATGTTAGCAAGGAATTTGGTGAAATTTCGGCACTAAAGGATATTTCCCTGGCTGTGCATGAAAATGAATTTATGTTTGTCACCGGCCCCAGTGGAGCGGGGAAATCTACACTTATCAAGCTCCTTTATATGGGCGAGCCGGCAACGGAGGGCACTATCATTGTTGATGGTATCAATCTTTCCAGGATTTCGAGCCATCAGTTTCCACGGCTGCGCCGGAAATTCGGTGTTATTTTTCAGGATTTCAAGCTGATCTCTACCCGAACGGTATACGATAACGTCGCTCTGGTCTTGGAAGTCGCCCGGACCCGGCCGGATGAGATCAAAGAACGGGTTTATGAGGTCCTTGAGCGGGTTGGCATCGCAGAACGGGCGAAGGAATACCCGCCGGTGCTTTCCGGCGGGGAACAGCAGCGAGTAGCTATTGCCCGGGCCATGGTGGGTGAGCCGAAGTTTATCATAGCCGATGAGCCCACTGGCAGCCTGGATCCGGATTCGGCGGACCGCATATTCGGCCTGCTTCAGGAGGCTCATAGTCGCGGTGCTACCATTATTATTGCCACACACGATGCCGACCTTACAGGCGCCCATTCCGGTCCTGTGATAAAACTGGAAAAGGGGCGGAGATTGGATTAACAGTTTTAAAAGGCTGACTGACCGATGATCAGGTTTACTTTCAAACGGGCATTAAGAGATATCTATAATAATTTTTACCTGCACATGGTTTGTGTGGTTACCATTTCCATGGCCGTATTTATCCTGAGTGCATTCGCCCTATTTTATATCAATGCGACAGAATTGCTGGATGCATGGAAAAAGGGGGCTCGGGTTATCGCCTACGTCGATGACGAGTTCTCAAATGAGCCTAAAACCGCCATTAAGGAGCAGATAGAGGCTTTAAACGGGGTAGCAGCGGTTGATTTTATTCCAAAAGAGGATGCTTTTGATGCATTAAAAGAAAATATGGGTGAGCAATCGGCGCTTCTGGACGGTTTGAACCACAATCCCTTGCCAGATGCTTTTGAAGCCCGACTGTCGGAATCTTTTGTCAATCTTGAGGGAATTGGAGGGCTTGCAGCCAATATTGCGGCGATTAAGGGGATTGAGGATGTAGAATATGCCCAGAAATGGCTCACTCAGTTTGCCGGGGTTTACAATTTGTTTAAAGTCACCGGGTTGGTGCTGGTGGCCATGTTTTTTATCGCTATCATCTTTATTGTGGCAAACACGGTTCGGTTGATTTTATACTCCCGCCGGGAGGAGATTGAAATTATGCGGATTGTGGGGGCGGATGAGGCATTCATCAAACACCCATTCTATCTTGAAGGCCTTTTATTAGGGCTTACGGGCGGCATGATCGGTTTAATTTTTTTGTATCTGGCCTACCTGTTAACAGTTCCCAATTTCGCACCGAAAATTCTCATCTCTTTTTTTGAAATACAGTTTATTCCGGGGACGTTTTTGATGGCCCTTGTTTTATGCAGTATGATAATCGGGTGGTTAGGATGCCATTTTTCAATCAAACGTTTTTTAAAAAAATAACCTTTATATCTCTGGTCGTCGGGGGGCTAGTGGTCGCCTCTGCAGTTTACGGATTAGAGGTCCGCGAAATCGGAGTTATCCAGATAGAAGCTCTGAATATGCGTACCGGCCCCGGGCTCGACCAGCCTATTATAAAAGTGTTGAAAAAGGATACACAGGTGAACGTGCTGTCCCATCATAAAAGGTGGTTGAGAGTCAGCTATGATGGTGATGTGGGCTTTATCGCCAATTGGCAGAAATATGTCAGCCTTTATACGATTCACACTGTAGAAGATAACAGGGATATTGATATTGATTCAGCCCGGGAAAAAGCTTCTGAAATCGAGGAAAAGATAAAAGATCGTGAGGCGGAAATCTCCAGATATACGCGGCAGGAAAGACAGGTCATTGAAGCGCTTGATACAACCGAGCAAGCGCTGGTTAAAACCCGGCGACAGCTCTGCAGTATCCAATCGGAAGTTGCTGAAGTTACCCAACAGATAATGAAGACCCGCAAACAGGCTGATGAGTTGAAAAAGGCGGTAGCCGTCGAAAAGGAATATACTATTCGCCGGCTGATAGCTCTTTACAAGATGAAGCGCATTGGGACGATGAACCTGCTTGCATCTGCGGAATCCATGCATGATCTGATGCTCCAAAAAGCCGCTATGACGAAAATACTGGATTATGATCAGCGGCTCGTAGCGGATCTTTTGATAAAACAACATAGGCTGTCAAAAACAATTGATGCGCTTGCCGTGCAAAAGTGCCGAAAGAGCAAGCTTGAGGCTGAATATGCCCGTAACCTCGCGCAGTTAAAACAGAAAAAGGCCAAACGGGAACGGATCCTTTCTGATATCCGCGATCTAAAAGCCAATCGTTTGACGACATTGAAATATTTAAAAAACGCGGCGGCCAGGTTAGACCGGACAGTTGCGGATTTTCAGCGTCGATCAGCAATTCAGGAAGATCCGTCCGGAGAATCTTTTGACGCATATCAGGGCTTGCTTAATATACCAGTAAAAGGTAAAATAATTTCTAATTATGGCAAATACGTTGAACCCCGCTCCGGGATCGTTAATTTCAGAAACGGCATTGAGATCAAATCCCCTCGCGGAGCCCCGTTCCGGGCGGTTTTTGCCGGAGAGGCCATCTATGCGGATTGGCTGACGGGGTATGGGAATATCATCATTATTGCCCATGGCAATAGTTATCATACGGTGTACGCACACGCTGAAGAAATTTTTTTAAAAAAGGGTAGTCATGTGGATGCCGGAGACGTGATCGGTACAGTTGGGGATTCCGGCACGATGTCCGGGACAGCCCTATATTTCGAGATCCGTCACCATGGCGACCCTGTAAATCCGTCCGAATGGATTGATAATAGTTAAAAGGAAGAGTTTCATATGGTCTCAAAACACATACAAGGAATAAAAAGCGGTATTCTTATCATTATCACTGCTTTTATCGTGGCCTCCGCTACCTGCGTCTACGGAGATCTAACCCAGTCCGAGGAGACATATAAAGGGTTGAAGCTCTTCAGTGACGTGATTGAGGAAATTGAGAAAAACTATGTGGAGGAAGTGGATACCGCCGAACTCATAGAAAAGGCCATCAACGGAATGGTGGATGGTTTGGATCCGCATTCTACATTCATGCCCCCTGAGGCATATGAAGACCTTCAGGTGGAAACTAAGGGGGAATTCGGAGGTATTGGCATCGTGATAACAAAGCGTGATGGCCAGTTAACCGTGATTTCGCCCATAGAGGGGACCCCCGCCTACAAGGCTGGTGTACAAGCACAAGATATTATTGTAAAAATTGATGGAAAACGGACTAAGGACATGATGCTTTGGGAGGCGGTAAAAATGATGCGGGGCGAAGAAGGAACCACCGTCAAGATTACGGTCTACCGCCAAGGCGCCTCTGATACCATTGATTTTACACTGGAACGGGCAATCATACCGCTCGACAGCGTCCGGTATCTGACGATAAAGCCGGGCTATGGATATCTGTGGATAACAAATTTCAGGGAAAATACGGAAAACGAGGTTAAGGACGCTCTGGCGGCCCTGGAGGAAGAGAATTCGCCCTTAAGGGGGCTGATTATTGATCTGCGGGACAATCCCGGCGGGTTGCTGGACCAGTCGGTAAAGGTGTCGGATATTTTTCTGGAAGAAGGCAAGATCGTTTCAATCAAGGGACGGGATAATGAAGGGGAAGACTATTCGGCCCATCCTGATAAAACCAAGCGGGATTATCCCATCGTTCTTTTGATCAACGGCGGCAGTGCCAGCGCAGCTGAAATTGTTGCCGGCGCCCTGCAGGATAACGGCCGTGCATTAGTTCTTGGGACCACCTCTTTCGGTAAGGGTTCGGTTCAGACCGTAAGGCCGCTTCGAGACGGCTATGCGTTGAAATATACAATCGCCCGGTATTATACCCCCAGCGGCCGTTCAATCCAGGCTGACGGTATTCATCCGGACCTTATAGTCAAGCGAAGGCTCTTGGATGAGAAATCTGCCGAAGGATTTGATGCCCATCTGCTAAAGGAAGAAGACCTGCAGAATCATCTGGAACCGGATGGAGAAATCCCGACGGGCGAAGAAAAAGAGGGCTCAGGAAAGAAACCGGAAAAGGAAAGTGGAGAGGCAGATATTATTGATGATGAAAGCCCGTCGGACGGGGATAAAGAGGATAGTGACGAAGAAACGGATGCCGGTAAGCTCATGCGTTTAAGGGATGCGGTATACAGGCACAGCGACAGTGACCCGGCGGCCATGCTGCTCGATTCCCAGATCAACCGGGCCTACGAACTGCTTAGAGGACATCAGATTTTTAATCAGATATCTAAAAAATGAATGAATCCGGGATCGCCCCCCGCTCAAAAAACCGGAAATAATTTAAATGGCGAAGAAAAGCGCTTCCCGGACGAAAAAGAAGAAAACTGCCGCAAAAAAGCCGGCTTCGAAAAAGTCTGCTTCAAGGAAGCCGGCCACAAAAAAATCGACTCCAAAAAGATCGACATCAAAAAACGCGTCGCAGAAAAGTGACGGCGCGAGGAAAAAAACCGCAGCTAAACGCACAACCCCAAAAAACACCGCCGCCTCTCGCAAATCGTCCTCCAGAAAGGCTGCCAGCCGATCCACTTCCAAGAAATCCAGCAAGAAATCACAAAAATCACAAACATCGCTTTTTAAAAAACTATTCGGATTTTACGGTATCCTGCTGTTTTTTTTGATTGTTGCAGGGCTCGCTATTAGCTCCTATTTCTGGTTTCACACCGCTGAATCTGAAAGCGTCGGTAGGCAGGCTTCAACGGGGCAGGCTGAAGTTCCCATAAAAACAAAAGAGTTCGACAAGATCGGCGGGGCGGTTTCCCCGCCCGCTCCTCCAAAAGACGTGCCAGCACCCGAAGGGCCAAAGCAGGCATCGGATCCGATCCTGGATCAGGAGCCAAAACCGGCGCCGACATTAACCGATAATCGCCCTAAAGTCGCCATTATCATAGATGATATGGGCAGGTCCAAGGATATGGCGGAGAAATTTTTTAACCTGGATACCCCCTTTACCTATTCGATTCTGCCGTATGCCCGGTATCAGCGTGAAATTGCCCAATCCGCCGTGCAAAGGGGCTATCAGGTGATGCTGCATCTTCCAATGGAGCCGAACGAATACCCCGCGATCGATCCCGGCCCAGGCGCCTTGCTGACCTCTATGACCCCGGACGAACGGATAAAGCAACTAAAAATAAATCTGGAAGCGGTTCCCTATATCGAGGGTGTGAACAATCATATGGGGTCGAAAATGACCGCGATGTTTCCTCAGATGAATCAGGTATTCACTGTATTAAAAAAACGGGGCCTGTTCTTTATTGACAGTCGGACTACGGCCGCTACCCAGTGCCGGTCCTCAGCCCGCATGTTTAAACTTCCTTTTGCCGAGCGGGATGTGTTTCTTGATCATGTTCAAAGCCGACAGGCGATTGCCAAAAGAATCGAAGAGTTGATCAATATCGCCGAGATTAACGGCTCGGCCATTGGTATCGGCCATCCCCATCAGATCACCTACGAGGTTTTAAGGGAAAAGCTGGCTGAAATGAAAAAACGGGTGCAATTGGTTTCGGCGTCGGCGTTAGTCCATTAGGGGGCGTAACCATCTAAATTAAGGCCAACCACGCCGATGACGATCAGTCCGATGCTGATGATTTTCAAGAGCGTTGCCGGTTCTTTGAAGTAAACCAGACCGATAACGGTAATCAGCGCCGTGCCGAGGCCGGCCCAGATCGCGTATGCGACGCTCACGTCGATTTTTTTGAGCGCCAGGGTCAATCCGGCAAAGGAAAGGCCGTAGAAGATAAAAATCATTACCGACGGCACCAGCCGGCTAAACCCCCCGGACAGCTTCATTGAAGTGGTGCCCGCTACTTCCAAAATAATAGCGATGAATAGATAAAAGTAGTGCATAATAGGAGCTCACTCTAACGGGTTTTAACTCCAAGTTGCGGTTCAAACATTGACCATGCCTCATACATCAATATTCGGTGACGCCCGTTCCGCCCTCAAGCAGTTCGACCATCTCTCTCAGGCCATCATTGATACGTCATCATTGATTTATTTGCAAGAAATCGATTTATTAGCGGTGACCGGCTGGTGGATCAAGCTCTGGACGGTTCCCGGCGTTGTCCGCGAATTCGGTGCAGCAGCGGCTGAATGCCCGATTCATGTTATTGATATAAATAACAGTGCGGATTGGACGGATTCAACCGATGATATGCTTTGCCGCGCAGCCGCCTACCGTCAGATGCCGATTATTTCCGAGGATCGACAGATCCTGATGAGGGCAAAAAAGGCGAATCTGCCGTATTTCAATACCCTGATGGTGCTGAATTTTTTACTATACAAAAACGCAATAAATTTATTAGAATATCAGGCCATCCTAGATAGGCTTAAAGCTACTGCCCGCTACTCGGCTAAAATTTATGAATTCGGCGCGCAGGTCTTTGCCGAAATCCGCCGCGGAAAAGGCTCCGCCCCGGATAAATGAACGGATCAAAAGGATCGGAATATTCTATGAGCTTTATAAAAAGCGATATATGCCGCTACGCAGCATTTTTGCAGAAAGGACCCGAGTCGATTTATGGAAGAAATCAAAAGAGGGATTGGCCCGGCCAAGGCTTTTGGATGTGGCCTTTTATCCATAGCAAGGCCTTAAAGGGAATCGTATTATGACAAGTGACACACCCGAAGAATCCACTCATCACCTCTATCAGAAGATCAAAGACCTTCTCATTCAATCCAGGACAAAGGCACTGCAGGCAGTTAACACCGAGATGGTTGCCTGCTACTGGAATATTGGGCGGTTGATTGTCGAAGAAGAACAGCGGGGAAAAGAGCGGGCGGCATATGGTAAAAGATTGATCAAAGAACTTTCAAGAAGACTTTCTGCCGAGTTTGGAAGGGGCTTTGATAAATCCAACTTGTGGAATATGCGCGCCTTTTATCTCGGTTATCCAAAAATCGACGCAGTGCGTCGAGAATTGACCTGGACACATTACCGCACCCTTTTACGCGTGGAAGATCCTTCTGCCCGCGCCTTTTATGAGAATGAAGCGGTGAATGCAAGGTGGTCCACCCGTGAGCTGGAACGGCAGATTGCTTCGTTATTATATGAACGCATAGCGCTTTCAAAAGATAAAGATGGCGTTATGGAACTGGCGAAAAAGGGCCATGAAATCCACGAAGCTGCCGATCTGGTGAAAGATCCTTATGTGTTGGAATTTACAGGACTTCCGCAGCAAAGTCGGCTCTTGGAGAAAGACCTGGAAAGTGCCCTGATTGACAAGCTGCAGCAGTTTCTTTTGGAACTGGGAAAGGGTTTCGCCTTTATGGCCCGGCAACAGCGGATCACCCTGGATGGAAACCATTTTTATATTGACCTGGTGTTTTACAACCGCTTGACCCGAAGCTTTGTGTTGATCGACTTGAAGGTGGGGGAATTGAAACATCAGGATATCGGCCAGATGCAGATGTATGTGAACTATTATCAGCGTGAAATTACCGATGAAAGCGAAAATCCCCCCATTGGTATTATCCTGTGTTCGGATAAAAGTGATGCCGTGGTTCGATACACGCTGCCGGAGGATAATAAACAGATTTTCGCTTCCCGATATAAGCTCTATCTGCCGACTGAAGAGGAATTGGCGGCGGAAATCCAGAAGGAACGTCAATATATAGAAATGGAAAAGCGCTTATCAGACGGTGAGGAGAGCTGATGTGTCTTCATCCCATTTTATTTCTCTCAAACCTATTCCCATCAAGGATCGGGTGTCCATGATTTTTGTGTATTACGGCCAGATTGACGTGAAAGACTATCGTTAGCGAGAAATCTTTAACAAACAAGATTCCTCGTCACTTTCGTTTCTCGATAAAATGACAATGGCGCAAGGCACTAGAATAATAACATCTATTATTGAGTTCCTTGAGAGTACCCCCACCGGGCCAAGGGCCAAGGCCCGGGACCGAGCCTAAAA
>JAGYOX010000136.1 GCA_018399235.1 Desulfobacterales bacterium
TAGATCGGTAGTAACCGTGAATTGCTGCCGTTCGTCAAAATATGAATCCAATCTAATCTCGCCGAATAAAGTCGAGATTGTTGTAACCCCATACGAAGGTACTGAGGAAAAACCTTTTCAATGCGAAAATCGTAAAGGGTTTTTTGAAGCCGTATGCACGATTTTTCATAACCGTCCACCCCATATTGAGCATCCAGAATGTATTTTTCGGGGGGACAAAGCATGCCGGTATGTTATAACCTGGGAAAAAAATTTCGCTACTCTCTACAAGTTGCTGAGAAACTATACCACCTTATTTGTTGTATTGCTGGGTATGGTTTCTTTTTTTATGTTACCTTTTCAGTATTGGCTTTTGCTTACATCTTTTTTGATTATTGTTATACTCGGCCTTTCCGAGATTGGAGAAAGAGTTGATAAGAAAAACTTAAAAGTCGCTATGCAAAATTTGCAGGAAGCAAGCGACCAGTTGGTCAATCAAATTGAGATTAACTACAATAACCGTCTTGTGACCAGGGAAATCGGACAAATTATTAATCGACGGTACAACCTTGAGGATGTGCTCGAAGAACTCGTTACGATATTAGAAAAACGCCTCGATTATGACCGGGGAATGATCATGCTGGCCAATAAACAAAAAACCCAGCTAAAATTTTACGGGGGGTTTGGTTATACAAAGGAACAGGCCAGCTTTTTAAAAAGGCTCTCTTTTCACTTGGATAATCCGGTCTCAAAGGGGGCATTTGTTATTTCATTCAGGGAGCAAAAACCGTTTTTGATTAATAACATCAACGAAATTCAGGATACTTTATCCGAGCGCAGCCTTGATTTTGCAAAAAAAATGGGGGGAAAGTCCTTTATCTGCACCCCGATAATCTGTGATGAGGAGAGTATTGGGATTCTTGCGGTTGACAATATCAAATCCAAGCGGTTGCTTGTCTATAGTGATATCAGCTTGCTGATGGGGGTTTCCCATTTTATTGGAATTTTTATACGCCACACGGAACATCTGGAAGCCAGGCAGAATCAGCTAAAATCGATACTAAAAGTATTGGTTTCAAGTATAGACGCCCGGGATCCTGTTACAAAAGGGCATTCAGAAATGGTTGCTGAGTATTCCGCAGGCATTTGCGATGCACTCGGGCTGAACAAGGATTATCGAGAGATGATTCGGATTGCCGCATTGCTCCATGATTATGGGAAAATCGGCATTCCTGATTCAATGCTGAAAAAGGCGGACAAACTAACCGAATATGAATATGAATATGTTAAACTTCATGTTGATAAGACAAAGGAAATTTTATCCGAAATAAATTTTGAGGGAGTCTTGCGTGAAGTACCTGAAATCGCAGGTGCACATCATGAGAGGATAGATGGTACAGGTTATCCGATGGGCCTGAAAGGCGAGGAAATCCCTTTTGGTGCAAGAATTATTGCAGTAGCGGATTATTTTGAGGCATTGACTGCTAACAGATATTACAGTGAGCCTTTGCCGACGGCAAAAGCAATGGATATGTTGATGGAAAAAAGAGGAACCTATTTTGATAAACAGGTGGTAGACGCTTTCGTTAGATATTACATCCGGGTCTATGGTTACGATCTTGAAACGTCAAAATCTCAGGTTTCATAAATGTTATAAAAGCGGTTTCCGTCCGCAGCAGGCAATAACCGGAGTATACGTAAAACGACGGGGATTGACAAAGAATTTTTTAAAAGCATCATAAAAGCCGTCGAATCCATTTTTGAAGTCTTTATGAAAATCATAACCTGAATTTTTGCCTGCGACCACTACTTTAGTTATCCAATTAAACTCATCCCTTTTCTCTAATTTCCCAAAAATTACATGATGTGCAGTGATATCCATGTTTATATTAGTATAATTTAAATCGTATAGATAAGAATATAGTTTGCGTCCGGCATATGGATCAAAATCCCTTTGCTCCTCCAATTGTTTAATCGCGCCGTTTAGACTTTTTTCTAAATTTTCCGGCAGGGAGTAATGATTCATAGAGTTAAGGTCTAAGTCAATCAAGCATAGAATCCCATTGGGTTTTAAGGCCATTGAAAGGTTTTTGACAATATCAAAGCTCGTCGACCTGTAGTATTCCAGCACAAAACGCACCCAGATGAAATCAAAAAGCCCTAAATCTGTCAGCGGTTCTTTAATATCCCGGCAGATATACTCGATGTTGTCGTCGGAGTAGTGTTTTTTTGCGTAGGCGACTCTTTCTTTTGAATTATCGATTCCAAAAGCTTTTCCGTCTGGATGTATCAATCGACTTAAACAACAGGTCGTTTTTCCAGGCCCGCAACCAATGTCAGCAATTCGCATATTGGGTTTAATTCCCGCCCACATGGCCTGTTTTTCGATCTTTATGGGATCGGTTTTCATATCCATGCGAAGCGCTTCTTTTTCGTTTTCCATAAAGTATTGATGAGCAAACATTTATTGAATATAACCTTCAAGAGTTAAAATATAATCATTTATAACAGCTATTTTTAGAAAATACAATACAATATTTTGTTTTTAAATCAAATAGTTCATTAAGCAATTAAATCATAAGGTTAAAGTTTTGGAAGTAATCATCCGTATATTCCATATTCAGTGCCCACAGGTTATACTCCCTTTCATAATTAATAGACTGTTTGCTAGCATATGGTAAGGGAAAGATTAGCACTGGAAATGTTTTTTGCTCATATTTTTGAGCGACTTGGGAAATTGAGGAGTAAATAATGGAGGGATCTACATCCTCTGATTCCAAAACAAAAACACTCACCGAATTGGTTAAGTCGGATAAATTCATGGCAAAATCAGAAAAATTGGCCATAAAAACAGCTTTTAGGAGGCCATCTTTTTTAAGTGAGTAAATTTTTCGCTGCCGTTTCATATTAATTTTTTGGTATTCGTTAGACAGGCTATGGCGTTCCACCATTTCTTCATCCGGTAACAAATCTAAGGCTTGAAGCATCAAACCGCCGGCTAATTGTTCATAAAAATTGTAAAGTTCAATCAAGTCATGATGCGTCGATTTGATGAATTCCCATTGTTCCGGTAGATTTGGATCTTTTTTCTTGTGTTTTCGGTAATACAAATATGCAAATGTATCAATTGAACAGGCCTTAGGATTTTGTATGTTTTTTTGTATGCCTCCAAAGAAATGGTTGGAAAATTTATTCTCTGGTCGAAAATAGCAGATCAGATAATCCATATGGCTCGAAAACAGGCGGTGTGAGTCATATGTGAATGCGCCGATTTGTTTTAATATTTCAATCCCGACGAGTCGTTGATTGGACGGCAGGGCGGCTAGATGATGAATTAACCAAGTGTTTTCATAGAACCGCAGCATTGATAGATGCCCTTGAATAACCCCCTTTTTCTGCCATGTGAAATATCGGGAAACATTCGAATTGGTTGTATAAAGGCGTTCGTAGGTTTTTCGGATTTTTTTCTTATTTTCTTGAATGGATTTATATTTATGGGGATAGATAAAGCCGGATTCAAAGAAAAATTTCCATAATTCGTCTAGATCGACTTCATTGCAAATATGGAGGTTTGGATTTTCAGCCTGATGAAGCAAAGACAATAAACGCATATGGTCGTTGCAATCCATATCCAGAAAAGTTATCCCGCATTGCACAATATGTGTTGAACCCTCATCTTCATTTACCTTGCGGTATACCACTTGGGCTTTACATTTAAACTTAAGCGCATTGGCCAGGTTAATTGAAACCTCGGGTATGATCATGCCGGGCATCAAGACCGAATTTTTTTCGTCATCTTCTACAGATATGCCGGAGCCTGATAAATCTATAACCTTAAGGTTGACCAGTTTGTCCGTAAAGGGGTGATAGAAAATGATATGCGGGGTGGGTGACAGCTTTAACCGTTTGCTTCGATATTCTTGAGGACAGAACCGCTGAATGTTTGATTTCAGGGGTTTTAAAATTAAAGTTTTTTTTCTCGAAGAGGTATCTCTTTTGATCACGGAACAATCAATGGAAAAAAGCGTTTCAGAGCCTTTTATGATAATCAGATTGATATTGTCCTTTGTATTGAGCCAGTGGCATGCCTCTTTTAGCGATGAATGGATTTCTACCCGAAAGGAATATGCGCTGAAATCCATGAGAGAACCGGGAAAGACAATACCGTTTTGCATTAAATTGACATTCAGGGAATCGCACGTGAATCGTCTTGCCCTTCTTGAACTTTTTTGAATCGATTTGTCAGGTAGTGTAAGGCAGATTCCTTTCTGATTGAGGGCCCTTAGCGAGGCATTTACGGTTAAAACGGTCTCCCCTTCAGCGATTATAATATTTTGGAATAAATATGTCTTTTTAATTAGGTGAATATCCGGGGGAGTATTCCAGAGACAGGAAAGATATTTTCCAAAGCATAGCTGAGGTAAAACGTCAAAAGATATAATCCGTCCGTCTTTCTTGTGGCTAAAATCTACTCGAATAGTTTGACCTTTAAAGTTAATCAGGTTTAACTTATCGACTAATTTTTTCTTTCTTATGGTGTTTTCTTTGTTATCGAGCTTAGGCGGGAATTGGGAGTCAAGATCGGTATCGATAATTCGAAGATTGGCACGAGTGGTATTTAAATCGTCCGATTTTTCATCTTCTTTACTATTTATATTCTCTTCAATATAATCCATATCTGTTTAGCTATTTATGGAATATCAAAATATATTGCCCAAATATTTTTATCCATTGATTACTAAACTACCTAAATTAAATATAAAAGTCAAACATTAAACAAGAGTCTTAGATCCTTCAATAAAAATGTTACCGAGACCAGCTCTCTATGTAACTTTTTGTATTAAATACATAAAAAAGGACTCCGGAAAAAGAGAACCAATTGCCCGTGATGGCTTGCTCCCCAAAAACCGAAAAAGCGTTACAGGAATGAATTTTCGATAGCGAAACTGATGGTCAATGCATTTCAGCCTGAACTTTTTTATGAGAAGAGTAAGAAACATCTCATAATTTTTTTGGTACCGAACATTAACGCCATATCTCGTAAAAAATCGAAACCTAGTTGTTTTACTTCCAAAGGGTTCTGTATAGCCATCTTTGACAGCTCTTTCATATAGGGGGGTTCCGGGGAAAAACGTTAGATAAAAAACATTCACAGTGACATGAAGGGGGAGTTCAGTCAGCAATTTATATGTTAAAAAAATATCTTCCCGCGTCTCATAGGGATTATCAATGATAAAATCCAAGAGAAGATCAATATCATCTGATTTTTTGTATGCGGTAAGTTCCTGAATGACGGCATTGGTTTCTTTAACCCGGGTATTTCTTTCAAAAACCTCATCCAAAACTCGCTGGCTACCTGTTTGAACGCCCATTTGAATGAACTTAAGGCCGGCATCCACGAGAAGCCTCATTTTTCTTGAGCTATAAGTGTTAGGACTAACTGCAACCCCAAAGGGGATTCCGATTTTTTTTTTATACTGGGCTGCGAAATCCTCTATCTGCTTTTCGGGCCGTATGAAAAAATCGTCATCAGCGATGAGTATATAATTAAAAAAATCAAATTTTTTTAATGATGATGAGAGTTCATCAATAATTCGTCCTACGGAATGGAACCGAACCGGATTCTTGCCGAACATGGTAATATAGCGCGAATTATTACAATAGGTGCATCTATTCGGGCATCCCCTGGATGACAGCAAATAAAAAGTGGGAACATAAAAGGGATAATATGCAAACCGCTCCTTTAGTATTTTCTTATTTAAGGGAACAAGCTGTTTATCTAAGAGGTACGCATTATCAAAATCGTAGTCGTAGTATGGGAGACTGTCCAAATCCTTGAATGGCGGCAAGACATTATTAATTATTAATTTGCCGTTTATTTTAAAGGCCATATTCGGAGTGCTGGTATAGTCTTCGCCTTTTTCCATTTTATTGACAAAATCTAAAACGGCTTCATCCCCTTCAGAAAAACAGACGCCATCTGCGAATTCCAAGGCCATTTCAGGGGTTGAGATGCAATGTGGTCCTCCCCAGACAACTTTTAATTCAGGAAATGATTCTTTAACATATTCTGTTATATGAACTGCTCTCTGGACATAGCTGCTATATACGCCAATAAGAACAAGTTCGGAGTCTCCAAAAACAGGTTTCAATAGTTTTAATTCGCTTCTTTCATAACTAAACGGTTTTGACCTAGCCAGAAAAATATTGGTCACGGTATGGCCAGCACGTTTCAGTAAAGCTGAAACAAGCCGGGAGCCATCTGATGACATGGTGCTGGATAAATTAACTAAAACTATTTTCAATTGGGTTTTAGCCTTTATAAAAGTGAGTTCTAATCTATTTTTCCAAGCCTTTATAAAAAAACAGGGCTTCACTCATATAAATATACTCTTACCAAAATAAGCGATCTTGAACAAGCTTTAATAGAAAGCGCATGCTAATAGAATAATAATATCGATTGCATAGATATGCTGATTGTTTTTTCGCCAACCCCCTGCTAATCAGCGGGTTTCAGAAACAAAACTATGGCACTATCGTGCCTTCTTATCTTTCCCGCTTCCCGGGTGGTTGTTTACTAAAAATTGTTGTTTTTATAGCTTTGATCTTTGGTTTACAGCGAAAATGATCTCTGTTATATGGTTTAATTTTAAGACCCGGCATAGTAAAAAAGGTAATATAATTAATCCAAATTTGTAACTGCAGATGATTGATTTGTTTTAAGAGATTGATAAAATATCGAAGTTTTTCTGATACGAAAGGCAGAGCATGAATTCCAAGCAAATTTTCTACACATTGAATAATTACTTGCGATCAGCTGTAAAACGTATTGGTATGGGCGGATATGTTAAAAAATTATCGAATTTTGGACCATTACTTCATGAGATGAATAGCCGGGGGAAAAATATTGCATTTACAAATTGCAATATTTTCGATGGGGATAATTCCCACTTAATTAAAAATATGACGGTTTTAGTTATTGGAAGCAGGATTGTTGAAGTGGACCATAAAGATAAAATTGCTGTTCCGGAAAACTTTTTCAAAGTTGACTTGGCAGGCCAAACGCTTACTCCCGGATTTATTGATAGTCATGTACACTTATGTTCTCCTTTTACATATGATGTAAACATTCCCGCCGTTCGGCAAATGAAAAAACAGATAGCCTTGAATAATATGCGCACGGTATACAGTGGTGTAACGACAGGCTGTGATATGGGAGGTCCTCAGGGGCTCATTAAGGAATTCCAGAAGTTTGCGGATAACAACGATATTCCAGGTCCAAGATATTTAAATTGTTATACGCTAATTTCTCCAAGAAAAGGCAAAAAACTCGGATATCCAACTCAAGTAAAGCTTATTGATCCCTTTCAGGCATGGCTGCTTGAGGGGCAGGTCGCAACCCGTCCACGGAACATTAATGACTTAAAAAAAGTATGCTACAAGATTAAAGATGATGGTGGGACACATTTAAAAACATCATATCAACCGCATCCGTTTTCAGTTAAAAAGTATGCGCATCAAGATGATTTCCCGATTTTTGATGGTGATTGGATGAAAACAATACTGAGGCTTGGAAAAGAAATAGGAATGCCCATAAGTATCCATGCCCCTTTTGGAGCGGGAGCTGAAAAATGCGTTGATTTCGCGATAGAAGTGGGTGCAAAAATAAGGATACAGCATATGACTTTTGACGTTGATCTTAAAGATATTACTATCAGAAAAATGAATGACCACGGATATTATTTCATACCAACGGTTATGGTCTACGGAGACGCTTTTAATATGCCAGAATTTATCAACTGGTTAAATTCGAACCCGGAAGCTTATATGACACCTGAAGCAAATCGACAAATTAAAGAAAGGATTCAAAATTCAATTGATTATGAGAAATATAGTGGGCATGAAATTTTGGAACTTGATAATATGTATTTTCGTAATCAATTTGATGTTGTAAAACGTAATACACAGAAGGCTCATGATGCAGGAATAATCGGTTTTGGGACTGATATCGGCGGAACCTACACGGGCTTTTTTGGCAGAATTTTTTCAGAAGTTAAGCATTATATTGAATTCGGTATCCCGGTTTTGGATATATTAAAATATATGACTTCTGTTAATGCGAAGATCAATGGTCTTGAGGATCGTGGAGTTATTAAACCAGGAAAGCTGGCAGATCTGATAGTACTTAAAGGCAACCCTCTTGAGGATGCTGAGGTTTTAAAAGACGTGAGTACGGTAATGAAAGGGGGTGTTTTTTTGAAGTATGATGATATTGAGTCGGTAGTATCATAAAACGATATCTTTTTGAAATTAAAATCGAATTTAAACCAAAATTATATTTTTAAAGTTGACAATCTCGTAAAAAGTCGATTTTG
>JAGYOX010000137.1 GCA_018399235.1 Desulfobacterales bacterium
GCTTTTAGGCCCGGTCCCGGGCCTCGGCCCGGGGAGGTTACTTCCAAGGAACTTAACGGTTTAAGGTTTAAGGTTTAAGGTATAGGGTATAAGGTTAAAAAAATCAAAAGCTGTCGAGTAGACCGGTTTCTCTAGATATTCAACTTTAAGCATCCGTTGGCCCCGGCCCCTCTCAGAACCGTGCTTGCGCTATTAACGCACACGGCTCCTCATGAATACACTTCACGGACTTGCAATCAGGTGCATTTGCTTCTGTGGCTTCGGCCTTGAAGGCGATTTCCACATGCTTACCTGTATACGGGGTGTCGGTAGCGGAAACTTTTCCAGCAGAAGTTTAAACTTCTCCCAATTCATACAGCCCCGCTTCCCTCTCCGGTTCAGCCACTTAAAGAGGCTTCTTTGAACCTCATATGCATATCGGCTTATACCTTGTGAATTGTCCGTCACTCCATAATAGGCATAATGGCCCTTCATTTTCGCCGCCACTTTCTCCATCAGTTCATGGGTCGGCATTGTCCGGTTGGCCTTGAGCCATTCCGTAAATTTCCGGATTGCTATCGTATACTTCTTCCTTGAAGTGCATCGTTTCATCCGAAAACGCTTGCCGTCCCGTGTCCGGCTGCAGTAATGCGTAAACCCCAAAAAATCAAAGGTCTCCGGCTTCCCGCCGTTTCTCTTTGCTTTTATTCCGGCAATCGGCCCAAACTTTATAACCTTGGTCTTCTCAGGAGACAACTCAAGTCCAAAACTGGCTAATCGAGCCTCCAATTCCTGACGGAACCTTATGGCATCGGCTTCCTGTTGAAAGCACGCTACAAAATCATCTGCATAGCGGATGAGTCTGGCGTAACCAGTACATGACTTCCTGAAGACCCTTTCAAACCACAGATCCAGGCTGTAATGGAGATAAATATTGGCAAGAACCGGTGATACAATCCCTCCCTGGGGCGTTCCCATATCACTGTCCTCAACCACTCCATCACTCATTACTCCGGCCTTGAGAAAACGAACAATGTAGCGCAGCACCCGCTTGTCCGCTATGCGATGTTCCAAAAACTTCATCATCCATTCGTGCTCTACATTATCAAAGAAGCCTTTGATATCCGCATCCACGATATGGTTGACTGCGTTTTCTTCCACCGCCTGGCTCAGCGCCCGCAGCGCATCATGACATCCCCGATTTGGCCGAAATCCATACGAGTCTTCTATAAAATCCGCCTCATATATGGCCGTAAGTATCCGGGCCAGTCCGGCTTGGACCAGTTTGTCCTCAAGGGCCGGTATGCCTAAAGGCCTCTTCTTCCTGCTTCCCGGCTTGGGTATCAACACCTTGCGCACCGGCTGGGGAATATAGGACATTGTATGGAGCTTACTGATCAGTTCTCCCAGGTTCTGCTCCAGATTTGCCCCGTATTCCTCCTTTGTTACCCGATCAATTCCGGCAGCTGCATCTTTTCGCAGTTGCTCGAAACTTTCCCATAACAGATCCTTGTTCATCAGATGAAATAAACTGGTGAATCTGCATTGCGGATCTTTACGGGCCTTGTCCGCTATGCGTTGCAGTTTTGTTCCCACCGCTTCATTATTTCTGGGCATAACCGATGTATCCCTGCAACACTGTTATTCATGTGGCATCCTTTCCTCCAGCAGCATTACCCGCCTTCCTTGGTACTATGATGCCATCCGACTTCCTCTGCCTCTTTTGCCTTTCTTCCTTTATTATCGGTTGGCCGGCATACTCGCATTGCTGCAAGAAAGCAGAGGACCTCCCGGGTTGCCGTACATTCACTATGTCAGACATGCCATGGTCTCAGACCCCGGGGAGGTGAACTGTAGCTTGCCATTATAGCTACGACCCATATTGACTTCCGCCGCACTAACAGCGTCGTCCCTCCCGACTGCTTCTTTCGGAGCTCAATCCCTTCAACCTCACGGCTTACGGCCTGCCTGCTCGCTGTCCTACGCTTAATCTCCGGGGTTACCCCCTTCGATCCAAGGACTCGCTACCCGGTGGCTGGCCAACCTTCCGGGACGGGAATCACACCCGCTTGAATGTACGACCTTGCCCGGCCGCACTAGTGCCTCAGTGCCTCAGTGCCTTTAATCTGTCGCAAAAGTTCCTTTCTGCAAAAATGCCGCGCCAGCGGAATAAAACGGTTTTTACGATGCCATCATGCGGCGGTGCAGCCGCTCGGCCTGCTGACAAAAGGCCTCAAGTTTGGCATTAATCAGTTGGGGAAACGGCGAGCCGTCGCTTTCAATAGCCAGAAACGGCAAATCTTCAAAATCCGAAAGCACCGTCCGGAGCTTGCTGCCATCTCCGTATGCCCGATCCAGCTTGACGTCCCTGTGCATGACTTCGCTTAAAATGGATTCCGAAAGCCGATTCGGCATACACCCGAATGGACCGATGGCAATAACGCCACAGACCTCGGAGGCAATTTCCTTGAGGGAACTGCCGATCGTGAGGATGGCTTCCCCTCCCAGATTTTTTGAAATAAACGGCTTTGCATGGTCAATCACCTGCTCAACACGGGGTGGTTTGCCTGATATGAATCCGGATTTCGAAAGTATGGATGCCAGGCGTTTCTCATATCGATTCATAAATATCTGGCGAAGATAAAAATGCAGCTTTTCAAAAAATGACATCCCCGACCAATCCCCATCTATCTTGATCATGAAATCCAAATACCGAATCCATTCTGAAACAGGGGAGCAGATGACGGCGAACCCGCTTTCTGCCAAACGCTCTGTCAAATACTGCCGGGACAGGGCGTCACGGCGAACAAAAATCTCGCCGGTCAAAAGTATGACTGGCACCTCTTCAGCCGGCCGGATTAAAGAGATGCCTGAAAAACGGGTCATGCTTCGGTCGAGCTGTCGGGTCAAATCATCAAAACCGCCCCTTTCCAATGCGTTTAATATCAGGTCCCATTCAGTGTTGAAGGCTTCCATGCCGCTTTCCGGGTCCTTGGCGTTGGCCAGGATCATGGACCGGATGTCTTCCATCAGGTCTGAAACCAAAATGGCCCACCAAGCTTTGTAGTAGTTAAACCCATTGCCCATTCCAAAATACGTGTTGTCAGAACTCAGGGTAAATATGGCCACATTTTGGATCTCCAGCCGCTCAATCAGATCCCGCATAAAAACATTATACTGGCCGAATCGGCAAGGGCCTGAGGCTGAAGGCATAAAATAAACCACAACCTCGTCCGGATGTTTGCTGGTCTGGATGTAGTTCAACAGGGTTCCCGTGGTTAATATCAGCGGCAAACATTCCTTACAGGATGTATTGGCCCGTCCCAGCTTTAGGACAGCTTCATCCGCCGGTGGATGAGGGGCCACATGATATCCGGCTTCCCGGAAAACGGTCGCAAAGGCTTCGGTGGAAATCCGTCCCATGGAAGGAATAAGAAGAGTAACCCGGCGATCGGTCATCGAGAGGATTTCCCCCTCTGATGTGACTACTTTTGGGACCCCGTTATGCATAAATGTTTTAGCGGGCTTGAAATCTGTCTCCGCCATTTTAATCTGTTGCCGGCTGACGAGCTGCCGGTATTCGGCAACAATATCCAGAAACGCCTCAATCCTTGTCTCAATGCCCGCATCCGCCGTATGGCTGTCCAATTCAAGCGTCAGCGAGGGTTTACGGCCCATGATGCTTCTGAAGTAACCGATAACAAATGAATCCGGGCCGCAAGAGAAGTTGGTGATATAGGTTCCGAAAAGCTGGGAATGTCTCTTCACATATTGGGCAGCCTTTAGTATTAACTGGCCCATGGCCCAGTACATATGGTCCTTAACCGGTTCGTCATCAACGGGGAGAAAGTCCATGGGAATGACCTGAACGCCGCGGGACGCCAGTTTATGTGGAATCCCCATATGTGCCTCTTCCACCATGCCGTTGTAAGGGCGGCTGAAAATTACAACCCCCAAGGAATCCGGTTTTGTTTCCAACTGCGCGATCACGGTTTCCCCGATTTTTTTCATTTCCGCCTGGCATTTCACCTGTTGTTCGACCGCCCTATGAAATGCCCTTTCCGCCTGTTGCCGGTCCACACCCATCTGGTATGCAACATCTATCAGGGGATTTTTTGCTTTATACAGCCCTTCGGACATGTCAATAAACGGCGTCAGGATTTGCATCCCCTTTTGCTTTAATCGTTCAATTCGTTGTTTAAAAGTGGTTTGAAGGTAAAAGGGCTCGCCTTGGACAAACGGGCATACCTGGGAAACCGGATATCCATTTTCAACCGGAATGCCACGGACATGGGGAAGAAATAAGAAATCAAGGGGCGGATCAACGTTTAACAGCGAATCAAAGAACCCGTGGGAAAGCTCAGCGGGATGACAGAATGCGGCATTTCGCTGGTCAATCCCTTCCTGTGACGGATTTAAAGACAACACCGGCTGGTAGCCGATATTTGAAAAAAATGTGGAATACAGAGGATAGTAGGTGTTAACCAGAAAGCTTTTGTTGATGCCTACTGTGCCCTTGAAAGGCACCTCGTTGGACGGCGACCAATTGGCGGCATATTTATCAAATACTATATTCTCGCGGAGTTTAACAAGATCCAGCTTTGTCACATCGTATGACAGGTTGAACCTGAGGTTGTAATACCGGTTGCAGGCTCCTCCAAAAGGATATTTTTTACCATTAATCTCGATGACATTGATTTCGCAGCGGCGGTCACACTTTTCCTTCCCGCCTTTGCAGATAAAAGATTTGCAGTACTTAACCTCCCGCTCTGAGAGTTCTTGCAAATCAAATGGCTGCTCCTCCATCAACCCTAGATCAATTCGCTTTTTAATTTCTAGCGCGACGCCGTATGCGCCCATCAATCCAGGCTCTGGCGGAACAATAATCGGTTTTCCGGAAAGGGATGCCATGGCCAAAGGCACGGCATAGTTATAGCAAACCCCTCCCTGCATAAAAACTTTTTCTCCCACCGGCCGGTTTCCTTTAACCCGATTGGTGTAGTTCATGCAAATGGAGTACACCAATCCCGCAACAATATCATTTTGATCAATCCCTTCATGAATGGCGGTTTTGATGTCAGAGGAGATAAATGCGGCGCATTGATCGTTAAAATTCGGCGGATTAGTTCCTTTCACGGCGACATTGGCGATTTCGTTCACCTTGATACCAAGGGTTTCATAGGCGGATTCCTCGAGAAAGGATCCCGTGCCCGCGGAGCAGGCTTCGTTCATGGCATAATCAGAGGGGACACCGGCGGTAATATATGTATATTTGGCGTCCTGACCACCGATCTCAAAAAGCGTGTCCACATCCGGATCAAAATGTACAGCAGCTACAGCATGGGCGATGATTTCGTTGATAATACCTTCGGTCAAGGCATGAAGACCTGCGATTTGTCTGCCGGAGCCGCACACCCCTAATCCGATAATACGGATTTCTGATGGCTCCACATGGCGTTGAATCTCCTCAAGAATACTGGCATAACATTTCCGCGAAGCCCCCACCGGATCCCCTTCGGTCAAACGATAGATGGAAGCCAGCATGGCGTTATCGGATGTCCTTAGAAGCACCGCCTTGGTGGTCGTCGATCCCACGTCCAGTCCCAGAATGCAGACATCGCCTGCTTTAACTGTTTCCTTTTTCATGGATTTAAAGGTTACCTGATCTTTGAACTCCTGAAGCGGAGGAAGCGTATCAAAAGAGGCCGCATGGGAATGAAAAAGATGATCAAGATCCGAACAGATTTTAGTTTCATGGCCAAACGCCCAGAGCGCCGCGCCCAGGGCTTCAAAATAGGGGGCTTCTTCCGGAACGATAAGACCGGGGATCTTTTTTTTAAGATACTCGACCATCATTTGGTTCCGACTGGTTCCCCCCACAACCATAATATTCTTCCGCTCTACCTTTTTCAGCAGTTCAAGAATCTTATTAGCCATCATTCGGCAGAGTCCGGCGGTTACACGGGCTTTGGGGATTCCCTTATTGATGGCATGCGTGCAGTCGGATTTGCAGAATACGGAGCAACGACCGGAAACCGCATAGGGTTCTGTGGTTACCGACCATCTGGCGGCATCCTCTAAAGTTACACCCATTCGGCGAAGCTGCTGCATAAAAAATTCACCGGTTCCCGAGGCACATTTATTTCCGGTCATCACATTGGAAATTCGCCCATGCCGGTTTAAAACATAGACCATAAAGGTCTCACCGCCCGCTGAAACTAGAGCTGGACAGTCAATTTTTTCCGGTTTGACATACTGGTATGCATACTCTACGGCCTCAGGCTCGGATATAGAGGTAAGATCCACAAAATGCCGGAACCGACGACCGGTTGCAGTGATACGGTCAAACCGGCTTAGCTTCATCTGTTGAAGAACGTTATAAAGGGTATCTTTTGGATTTCCGCCATGGGGGTGCAGTGAATAATCGACCACCCGGATGGCACTTTGAGTGCCGATATCGCTTAATGCCATTTCAGTATCAGGGCCTTCCAATTGTACCAGGGAGACAGTTGAAGCGCCCAGACATATACCCAATACCCTTATTGTTGACTTCTTCCCCTTTTCTGTCATATCAGTACCTTGCTATAACACCGACGGTTTAATCGTTAAAAACGCGAAGCCGTTTATAAAGGTTCTCGTCTAAATTCAGTAGACCACATTCCCCCCTGTCCACTGAACCCACGATTAGAATATATCGTTCTGTTGAAAAAAAGTGAACCAGATATTTTTCAGACAAGTCTTCCCTGTTTACCCTGCCGGAACGCCATCGAAACAAAACCGGGTGATGGGAGTGACCGGAACAGATCAAAAAGTAATTCGTATCCCGAAATATTTTCTCGGCTATTAAAGTGCCGCCATCATCAATCGGTTCATAAAAGGCCCGAATATTATCATACGGTAGTGAATGTGTTATGCATAAATCGTATATTTCCCGTTTCATTGGCATGTTCTGCAAGTATGCCATCAAAAATGAATAATCCGCCTCAGCCAGATTAAAGGGCTTGCCCGTTGCAAGCGCCTGCTCGACTTGATAGTCGTTATTGCCCTTGACGCTTAATACATCATTATTGCAAATGACCTCTAGAATAGTTGTGAAATCGTTATCCAGAGCCGAATCAAACAAATCCCCCAGATGATAAATCCGGTCGGCGCCTTCTTCCTTCAAACAATTGATGGCTGCGATGGTTGCCGGCAGGTTGCCATGTGAATCGGCGATCAGGCCTATTTTTCCTAAACGCTTCATAGCTATTCATCAGCCTGTCAGGGCATTAGTTTTGCCCTGATTCTTGTGGAACAACCCACAAGATCAGATTATTTAAAAAAATAAAAATTTTAACCAAATAAATCGGTCCTGTCAATAAACGCCGGATAATTCCAGCAATATGAAATCCTCAGGCCATGCTTGACATTTCTAAAAATTTGTTGGAAAGAAAAAACGTTCGAAAAATACAAAAGGGAGGGGATAAATGTCGAAGCAACCGGAAAAAGACTCATGGGTTTATGTGGCGGTAGAAAATCCGGGCGGGGATGAAAAATTCGTGGGTTTAGCCGATGATAAATCCAAGATTGCGTATATTCCCGCTTTTTTAGCAAAGGATGAGGCGCAAGCCTGTTTTCTCAACATGCCCCGTGAATCCGGGAAAAAATACGAAATCCAGGCCGTTATTTTTGAAGATCTGGCAAATGATGCATTGGACAATGGGTTTTTAATCTTCATTTTAAACAGTGAAGGTAAAATACTGAATAAGATTGATCCGTCGACAGTTTAATCCAGTTGAATATTTTATCGTATCAGCCGCGTCATTCAGCTTTATTCGTCAGAATTATATGCAGCTCAATAAATAATACCTTGTATTATGCCAGAATCCGTTGGCCCTCGGAACGGAAGGCGGTTGATTTCCTGAGCGCCGGCGGCCAATAGCATCTCTTTTATCTGCTTTTCCGAATACGCCCGCCCGGATTCGGTGGCAACAAGCATATTCAATGAAAAAAGCGCAGGGAACTCCGGACCATCCATGCTGTCATTAAGAATGAAATCATGGATTAAAATCATACCACCTGATTTTAACGCACCTACGGCCTTTTTTATGATTTTATAACAATCTTCTGGGGCTTCAGCATGTAGAATATGGGAAATCCATACGACATCAAAAACGCCTTGGATGTCATTCTCATGATAGTCGCCGCCTTGAAACCGAATCCGATC
>JAGYOX010000138.1 GCA_018399235.1 Desulfobacterales bacterium
CCGCTTCTGCGAATGACGGGCTAAAGCCCGTCTCTACATCGAATTTACCATAAAAGTTACTGCAAAGCTCGGTCCCGGGCCTCGGCCCGGTGGGGTATCTCTAAGATTAAATAGGGCTAGGTTTAGGAAAGGTTCAGGCTTGTGAATCGAATCGGACTATATGTAAAAAAAGATGACAGGGCCCTTAAAAAAGCGGACGAATTCGAGCAGTGGCTATCCGCCAGGGGAGTCGATGTCATCCGGAAGGAAACATTGCCGCCGGAGTACCGTAAAAACAACCAGCCGGCTGCCAAAAACGGGGCGCCGCCGGATATGGATTGTGTGTTTGTACTGGGCGGGGACGGTACTTTTTTAAGCGCATCGCGCTGGCTCGGTGACCTGCCGATCCCACTTATCGGCGTCAAATTCGGTGAAATCGGATTTTTGGCGGAAACCGTTGAAGAGGAACTGTATCCGGCGACGGAAAAAATTCTGAATAATGAGTTTGTCATTGAACAAAGATGCCGGCTGCATGTCAATGTCTTCCGAAATGGCGATGAAATAGCCAGTGAGGGCGTTCTAAATGATGTTGTAATAAACAAGGGGGCGCTCGCAAGGCTGGCCAATATTGAAACCTATATCAACGACCATTATTTGACCACCTATAAAAGCGACGGGCTGATTGTTGCCACCCCAACCGGCTCAACAGCCTATTCTCTGGCAGCCGGCGGGCCCGTAATTCACCCGGCGGTCCAGGGAACCATTATAACCCCTATTTGTCCGTTTACCCTGACCAATCGATGTATGATCGTGCCCTCTACCGATACCATAAGGCTTCGCTTGGGTGAGAAGGCCTCTGATATTGTAGTTACCTTTGATGGCCAAGTGGGACTCGCCATTGATGACCAGGACGAAATTCACATTGCCAAAAGCCCGCATCCGGTAAATATTATTTCTTTTCCCGGCAAGAGTTATTTTGATATTTTAAAAGCGAAGCTTAGGTGGAGCGGTGGCCGGATTTAGCCAGGCATTAATAGTTGTTTTGCCGTCTGAATAATCCGGGACTGGGCTATCGTCCGGCCGATGCCGAGAAGTCCGTCGATATCCCGGGCGATGGGCAGCTCATCCGGGCTCAATTCGCCCCGGAGGTTTGCCGTCAATTCTTTGAAGCGGCGTTGAAATTCGCCGGCTTGTGCACGCAGGAACAGGGGCAGAGTGGTAAGCTCCCGGCTGTCCGGTTTATTATCAAGAAGATCGGCAGCCCTGTCGGCCAAAGCGCCCATTGCATCTGCGCTGCATTTTAAATGTCCCAATTCATTTAGCACCTTGTTGTTTGGCGGCTTTGAGGGATGCCCGGCTATTTTACCCAGCCAATTCAGTTCAGAATGGATGGCGCCGTTTATCAGGCTCATCATTAAGACATCTTCAATGCGGCGGAACGGGATTGCCATTTCAGAAAAGGCATTATCAGGAGGGCCGATAATCCGGCATCCATTGATCCGGCAGTCCTCCAATGAGATGCTCGCGTGCGGGCACGGTCTTAAAAACGGCAGGACGGCGGGCTCGCTGACTGTCAATCCCTTTGTATCCTTATGCACCAGAAATGCCGTGAACAGATTTTTACGTTCGCTTTTTCCGGTTTTTGCCAGTATGATAAACCAGTCGGCCATCGGTCCGTTGGTGATATGGCATTTTTTGCCGTTCAGGTGCCAAAGGCCGTTTTCCGGATATGCTTCGGTTTTAAGGTGTTTTGGGTGGGCCCCGATTTCAGGTTCGGAAACTGCAAGACTCACGGTAATTTTTCCGGCGGCCAGATCCGGCAGCAGTTCGTTTTTCTGATGGTCATCGGCAAATCTGAATATCAGGCAGTAACTGATGATTTCATGGATCAGCCAGGTCATGGCAACACCGGCGTTGCCGCTTGCTGCGACAAGCGTTCTTATGGCGCCAGCCAGCAGACGGGTATTTTCGTTCCGGCCGCCGTAGCTTTCCGGCAGGCAAAGGCCGAACATTTTGTGTGCCGCCATTTGCTGCCAGATATCTGCGGGAAACCGGCGGTTGTGATCTAATCCTGGGTGTCCGGTAATCACATTTGCGGCGAACCGGCGACAGGTTTTTTGAATATCTTCAAGCGGGGCCATAAATACCCTGTTTAAAAAACTTTTCAGGTTTTTTACTGACTGATTATGTATACCATGATTATCCATGTTAACAGAAGGCTTTCAGAAGAAAAAAGGAGTAAGCGCATGAACCGATTCATTAAATCAGCTGTTGTCATTTTTATCATTTCCCTTGGATTCGTTTACGCCGCCCATGCAGACATTTTTATCAAGCAGAAGCGCCATACGGATGCGGTTACCATTATGGGGCAGACCCAGCCGGCGGAAGACGTGGTTTCGGAAATATGGATCACGCCGGAAGGGATCCGGAGCAATGCGCCGGGGGAATCCACCATTATGTTGCTGGATAGGCAAAAGATAATCCATATCAATCATAGGGATAAAACCTACCAGGTTCACCCCATGGGCATGGATAAAATGATGGAGGCGTCCGGCGGAGGCCAAAGCCCTGAAGAAAGAGCCGCCATGCAGGGAATGATGAAAAGCATGATGAAGATGGATGTATCGGTCGCGTCCACGGGGGAAACCAAAACCATCAAGGGGTGGAAGTGCCGGAAATATCGTCTTGTCATGGATACGATGATGGGTAAGATTGTCAATGAGGTATGGGCAACAGAGGATTTAAAGATCGACCAAAAGCTCTATGACCGGTTGAATACCGCCATGATGGCGTCCATGCCGGGAATGCAGCAGGCGGCTGGGGATGTTCAGGAAGAAATGAAAAAGATCAAGGGGGTTCAGGTCAACACCGTATCTAACCAGCAAATTATGGGGAAAACCCGGACAAGCACCACTGAGCTTTTGGAGTACAAAGAGGCCAAGGCCCCGGCGGGTCTGCTTGATATCCCGGCAGGTTACAGGGAGGAGCAGCGGCAGTAACGGGACGAAATACCTTAATGCCTCTTTCGGTTTTAGTAAGAAACAGGTATGTCGGCATTATTGTCAACCAAGGTCAGGTCCTGCCGCAGGCCGGTGCCGTCTGTGCCCACCAGAAACCCCTGATCCAGTTCATAATAAAAGTTGATGCTGTCGGGTTTATCGCTCATGCGATAGGTATCCCAGCCTTTCCAGGTGAGCTTTTCAGATGTTTTCATACGGCCGTAAACATTTTCCCCAACTTAAAGATTGAAACCGGTAGCCAGAGAGTAGGGTATTTTCCCTCCCAACTTTGATGCTCCTGTAAAAAGTCGACGTTCGTCATGCCAGACTTGATCTGGCATCCAGAACCTATTGAATTAACTGGATTCCGGCTTTCCGTCATCCCGGGCTTGATCCGGGACGGAATGACATAAAATTGGTTTTGCGACTTTTTGCGAGACTGTCAAATATAGTATGGGGAAAAACTCTATTCCAGTGTTTTTAACTCGAATGTTCCGTCCAACACGTCAGCGACGTTTTTCTTGCAGGAGCGGCACCGCTGTGCTCCCCTGAACAGCGGATAGCCGCAATACGGACAATGGTAGCGCTCACATTCCGATCTTGCCCATGCTTCACTCCCTTTTTCATCCCCCAACGCCGCGACTTTTTCCCGCCATATGGGAATCGTCCGCTTCATGACCCGGACGCCGGTGGATATGGGAAAGTTTTCGATCAGGGCACAGGGCCATTCATCGCATTGATGGCAGGAGTAATAGCCTTTGGATTTGACGCAGTTCCTTATTTCACACAACTGGCAGATGGTGTAGAGCTTTTGCGGGGGATCCGACTGCATGCAGCCCAGGCATTCCGTCTCTTCGGGCTTTGAGCCGTACAGGTTGGCCATGACGGTTTTAAATTTTTCGTTTTTATCCCGTGTGGCGATATAAACGGCGCAGGTGCCGCAATACAGGCCGCAGGGGGCCATCAGCGCCTTGTTTTTGATCTCGTCTTCCGTCCAGCCCTTCATTTTTTTTCGTCCTTTTTTTTTGACAGTCTCGTAAAAAGTCGATTTTGAGATGGCAAAGTAAAAAGTTCAAGATCAAGGCGCGCAAATCCCGAGAAATGCAGCGTACTTAGCTGTACGTGAAATTTCGAGGGATGCAGCGCAACACAGATATTGGACTTTTTACGAAGCCATCTTTTTTGCGAACTCATCAGTTCTTAGGGTCTCTATAATACCAGATCCTGTATAAAGTCGATCAGCTGGTTAAGATTTCGGCAGGATCTGACCTCGTGGCAGTAAGCCTTATAGGTATTCATCTCACTGTCTCCGGAGCCCCAGAATTCCTCAGGTTCGGGGTTCAGCCAGATGACCCGTCGACATTTGGCGCGCATTTCCTCAAGCAGTTTCTCCCGGGGGTTGTGATAGTTGGATCGGCCGTCACCGACAATAATCAGCGTGGTTCGCCTGCTTAAGAGGTGCAAGTGGTCTCGATGGAACTGGTAAAATACTTCCCCGTAATCCGTAAGGGAGTCAAACGGGATATCGGTTTCGGTCATGACCTTTTCAATGGCCCGGTTGACTTCGTGCTTTTCAAAAATATCGGTAATGTTTGTTGGAAAACAGACAAAGGCAAAGCTTTTGACATCGCTAAAGCAATCCTGGAGGGAGTAGATCATATTGAGCATAAAACGGGCGGCAGACCAAACCGATCCCGAAACGTCGCATAGGGTGACGATTTTTGCCTTCCGAAGGGGCCTGTTCTTGAATTTGAGCTCAATGGGCACGCCCTGAAATCGGCCGGCATGGCGAAGCGTTTTTTTGACATCCAGCATTCCCTTGTTGCGGGATGCATAACGGCGGGTAACCGCGTCTTTTAATTTCCGGACCAACTGTTCGATGCCATCCCGCATATCCTGGATCTCTTTTGCGGTCAGCGAGGAGAAAGGCTTTTCCCCCAGATCGGCATAATGGAGATCATGGGTCTTAACCTGCTGCAGGGCCTCGTTATAGGGCCTTGTATCTTCTGTGAGCATCCGGTTGGCGGTATTTAAGCGCCGGTTTAGATGGTCAGCGGCCCGCTGGCGGCCGGCGGCTGTTTGCGTATCCTGGTTCTCCCTTAAAAGCTCGCGGATTCGGTTGCGGGTTTTATTTAACTGCAGCATGATTTCAAGCCGGCTGGAAAGCTGTCCCAAATTTGATTTCAAACGGTGCCGGGGGGCTTCCTCCTGGTTTTCCACCCGCTGAATCTCTTTTAAATACGGTATCGGATCGCCGGCCAGAAAGTCCATTATTGCCTGATTCAGTGGGTCGTCCTCGTTCCGTTCAGCCATCTGACCAAGCAAGTCGTTTAAATCACTTGATAAAAGCCCATTCTCCAGGCTTTCAGGATCAAGCGTCAGGTCCTGACGCATTTCATGGAAAAACAGGTAATACAGCCGGTCAAAGTTTTTCTGCTCGCGCCGGCTCTTGGCAAAGTTGGTCCTGAGGGTCGCCTTGAACTGGTCTTCGTCAAGCACGTCGATCAATTCAAGCTGGCCGGTGCAGTCGATGAGTTCGGCTGTCGAGACCCGCAGTTCGGCTTCCCGGCAGGCTTCAGCGAATTTTAGGACCAGATCAAGCATATGGCGGACTAGTTAATTATGTTGTCCATATTGGCGCGCACAAGGTTGGTATCCGCCTGGTACTTGCAGATGACGTTGAGGGTATCGGATAGTATTTCGGGTGAGAGCTCATTTACCTGGAGGATCAACAGCGCCTGGGCCCAATCCAAAGTTTCAGATATGCACGGCCGTTTTTTCAGATCCAACTCCCGTATCCGGTTGATCGTATCAACCAGTTTTTCCACCAGACGTTTTTCTATGCCGGGGATTTTTAGCTCAACGATCCGCTTTTCAAGATCCCGTTTCGGATAATCGATATAGAGATGGATGCAGCGGCGTTTCAACGCGTCGCTCATATCCCGGTAGTTGTTCGAGGTAAGAACCACCAGGGGGATATGCCGGGCTTTGCGGATACCGATTTCAGGAATCGAAACCTGAAATTCACTCAGCAGCTCCAGCAGAAAAGCCTCAAATTCCGGGTCTGATTTATCCACTTCATCGATGAGCAGGACCACCGGATTTTCTGCAGTGATGGCTTGAAGCAGGGGGCGGGCCAGCAGGAACCGTTCTGAAAAAAAGGCATCCTCCTGTTCGGCGATCCGGTCCACCGCTTCGGCAATGGAATCGGTTTCTGCCAGGAGGTCGTTGATTTTTTCCTTGATCATCTGGGTGTAAAGCAGCTGTTTGGCGTATTCCCATTCATAAAGGGCTTTGGCTTCGTCCAGGCCCTCATAGCATTGCAGCCGGATTTTATCCCTGCCCAAGCACCGGGAAAGCGCCCGGGCAAGCTCGGTTTTACCTGCGCCGGCCGGCCCCTCCACAAGGATTGGTTTTCGGGTGGCAACTGCCAGGTAAACCACCGTGGCGATTTCCCTTGAAGGAATATAGTCCACGGATTCAAGTTTTTGCTGAACGTCTTCGACGCTTTCAAATTCCATATATTTAGGTTTCCTCTATCGGTATTCCCATGAGACTAAAATATTCTATGCAAGATCGCCGTTCAATGTCAATGAGCTTTAAGAGCGCTTCGTTAAAGTCCGTATCCGAGCAGGTGAACACCCCGTGTCCATAGACGATAACGCCGGGCGTGCCGCAGATGGCTTTTGGGACCGTGTGGCAGAGTCCATACTCGCCGCCGCCGACTTCGCCGGAAACAATAGGGATGTCTCCGCAGGCATGGCGTTCATAGGGGCAGTACTGGTAGCACCTGCCTCTATAGGGGCAGTTTTCGACGTCGCAGTCCATTGACAGAATCACCGAGAAGCGGGGATGGCCATGGAGAATGGCTTGGGAGCCGGTCAGCCGGATAATTTCAAGATGGGCGGGCAATTCACTGGAGGCATTGCCGGGGGCATTGTCCGGACTATCGATCGGGCACCGTGCGATGACGCCGTCCAGATCATCCAGAAAAGTACCGGTCTGACTGATATACAGCATATTGTTTGCATGATAGGAGACATTGCCGAAAAAAGAGTCCACCAGCTTGAGGTCCACAACCTGTTTGCCGGCTTCGGACATTGCGTGAAGGATGTCTTTTTCAGAACAAAAAGGACCTCTGGTGAGCTCTCCATCAAACAGGTGCGGAGGGGATATCATATCCTTAATATATTCAAATTGCTGCCAGTCAGCTTGGGTTATTTTTCCGGTTTTTTTGGCCGTCATTAATGTGCTGAAAAAGTGCACAAAACAGGCGAAGCAGACGGATGAAGCGATCACAAATCCCTGTTTGAGGCTTTCGCCGCCGATGGCAATGATGCCGGTCTCCGGGATGATGACGCTTTTTCGCTCTTTTAACAGGTTGGCCAGTTCAACCGTGTTCAAGCCACTGGCTACCGGCAGATCCTTGAGAAACAGCCGGGTTTCTAAATCCTTTGGACAGATTTTACCGTCTGAGTTGGCGGCGAGGTAGTCGATGATGGAGCGGTAAGGCTCGGACGGGCGGACCCATACCAGTGATTTTATGTTCAGTCTATCAAAAAGCGGTTCAAGAATAGCGATATCGGGGGAGTCTTGGCTCCATTGGATTCCCTGTTGGGCGCTTCCCATAAGTACATCAGCCGGTTCGGCCAACCCGTCACGGATAAAGCGGTTTATATACATATCGAAAAGTTCTGTCATGGTTTATTCTCCAATACTATTTAATTATACCCCGGCGAAAGACCAGAACTCCCATTTTGGTCAGGGATGCAGAGGAGGTCATGCCCGTTAATTATTAAATAGTGCCCGAACGAAATATGGGAAGGGATGGCTGTATATACGCCTGATATGCTTTACAATGTGCCCTTAACCGGCATTTTCTGCATACCGCAATATGTTTGCGGGGACGCCCCTTTTTATGAGGGCAAATAATGTAATGCTCACAGTCTGCAGATGTCGTCGTTGCCACAGCGTTTTTCAACATTGATAACCGGTCAGAGCGCTTTTAATCCATTTTTATTACTTTTTTAGCACCCCGTTGCTTCACCTGCAAGGGTAAAAATTTAAAGGATGTTTTACTTTGCCATCAGGTTTTGGGCCACTTCCCGGACCCGG
>JAGYOX010000139.1 GCA_018399235.1 Desulfobacterales bacterium
CATTCCAGGAACGTCATTCTGGACCCCGAAGTCGATCTGCGCAAAATCGCCGGCCGCACCCCGGGGTTTGTGGGCGCGGATCTGGCCAATATCATCAATGAAGCCTCGCTGCTGGCGGCCCGGAACAATAAAGAAGTAGTCGAATTGGCGGATTTTGATGAAGCCATCGACCGGGTGGTTGGCGGGCTTCAGAAAAAAAACCGGGTGATGAATGCCCGGGAGAAAGAAATTGTGGCCTTTCACGAGTCCGGCCATGCCATTGTGGCCGAATCCGTGGAACATGCCGACCCCGTACATAAAATCTCGGTCATCCCGCGCGGCATTGCAGCGCTCGGATACACCCAGCAGCAGCCCACAGAGGATCGTTATTTAATGACGCGCTCGGAGCTGATCGATCGCCTGGCCGTCTTTTTGGGCGGCCGGGTGGCAGAAGAACTGGTTTTTAATGAAATCTCCACCGGGGCTCAGAACGACCTGCAGCGCGCCTCGGACATGGCCCGGGCCATGGTCACGGAATACGGCATGAGCGATTCCCTGGGCCTGGTAAGCTATGAGCGGCCGCGCCAGGCCATGTTTCCCCAGGAAAGCTTTTCCGCGGGCAAGAATTACAGCGAAGCCAAAGCCGCTCAAATCGATGACGAAATAACCCGGTTTATTGATGAGGCTCATCAGCGGGTGCGTAAAATTCTCTCGGATCGTCGATCGGTGCTTGATGACCTGGCCCTTCTGCTTTCAAAGCAGGAAAGCGTGCAGGGCGATGAGCTAAGGCAGATGCTTTCGGCGGCTAAGCCCGGAAGATCGTTTTCATCGCCTGTTACACCATCTGCGAACACTGCCGAAAAAGAAGAAAAACAAAATGACATTTAACAGTCCCGATGTGATGAAAACCCATCTGGACATAAAATCAGCCGCATATATTGAGGCCATTCTCGATTATGCGGAAAAACTGCTGGGCATTGTTTTCAAGCCCGTCAAAAAAAATCGGTATAACGCCCTGTGTCCATTCCACGCTGACACCGAAAACAAATTGATGGTGTACGTGGACAAAAAGGATGAGGTCCGGTTCCATTGTTTCGGTGCCTGCAGGGGCGATTGGGACATTTACGACCTGATCATGCTGCAAACGAAACAAGGGTTTACAACGGCGCAGCAGATGTGGGCCGAGCATCTTGATATTAAGGATTTTAAGCCCTATGCCGGTACCGGCCCATCTATTCCCGAACCCGGAAAAACAGCAGAACCCGATGATACGATTGTTTTTGCCGAACCCGGAAAGCTTGATGAAAAAATTGTTGCCGCCATGAATCATGCTGCCGGCTTCTATAATGCGCTTTTGATGTCAAATAAAAAGCAGTTCCAGCACATCTGGGATTATCTGGCGCGCCAGGGCGTTGACAAATCTGTTGTGGACAAATTCAACATCGGCTATGCGCCGCCCTACAGCGACACCCGCTATCAAGGCCGGGCGCTGACAGACAGCCTCCTGCCGCGCTTTGAAAATGATTTTAAAACCTTCAATGAATTCCTGGATGGCGGTTTGATCCGATTTTTAAACGACAACACCGCAAAAGCATACGGATACTACTACCGGCAAATCGATTTCAGACGGAAAGCCCTGTTTTCAAGAAATTACGGGGATTCATTTGCCGGGCGAATCGTGTTGCCCATTTACGACGCCGATGCAAATCCGGCTGGATTGGCCGGCAGGCTTCCGGATGACAGGGGGGTTCGCTGGCTCAAACACCAAAGCAATGAAATTGCGCTTTCCTCCGGAAGCTGGCTTTACGGCATTGAAAAGGCAGGGCCGTTTATCCGACAATACCGAACGATTATACTGGTGGAGGGAATTTTTGATTATTTCGCCTTCTACAACCTGCTCAAGGACCAGGACAAGCTGGTGGTGGTTTCGACCCTGGGTTCCTATCTCACCCCCGAGGCGACAGCCATTCTTAAAGGTCTTGGAATCGAGCACTTCATTGTCGCCCACGACTGGGACGCCAATGGCAGAAGCGGCATCGAACGGGTTGCAGCCAAGTCCGGCGGATGGGTCTATTATCTTGGCGGCCCCGCTGCAGGCCAGACCCCTTACGATATGTTGAGACCCGTGGTCAGCGCCATCCCGGGATTTTCTCTGAAGCATCCTTAGGGCCGGGGGTTATAATACTGAGTCGATTAAAGACGGCGGTGTTCCATGAACCCCATTGGAGATGCCGAAAGATTATATAAGAGAATGATTGCAAGGGCATGAGAAATTCCATTTATCGAGACAAGGAGGCCCTAATGAAGAAGACCAAGCTCATAGGCATATTGGTCCTGGTCTTTGTATTGGGCGCGGTTATCGTTCCATGAGACTGCCGGCCTATAAGACCAAAATCGTCTGCACCATCGGCCCGGCATCCGGTTCGGAAGCTGTTCTTGAGCGCTTGATTCTGCAGGGAATGAATGTGGCGCGGCTCAACTTCGCCCATGGTACTTTGCGGGGGCACAGTGAGAATATCCGCTGTATAAGGGCTGTGGCGGCAAAACTCCAGCGTCATTGCTTGATTATGGCGGATCTTCCCGGGCCCAAGATACGAATCGGGAAACTCCTGGATGAGCCGCTCATGCTTGAAAAAAAAAATGCGGTCATTTTAACCACCAAAGATATTGCGGGCACACCCGATAAAATCCCTGTTGACTACAAGAGACTTCCCGAGAGTGTCGCCCCGGGAAGCATGATTTTTCTTAATGACGGCTTTATACAGCTCCGGGTGGAGAAAGTGTCCGGAGAGGAAGTCTTCTGCCGAACGGTTATCGGCGGCCCGCTTCTTTCCTACAAAGGATTAAATTTCCCCGGGGTAAAGATATTTGCCGATGCAGTGTCGGAAACAGACCTCGAGTTTGTCGCTTTTGCCCTCCGGGAAGGCGTGGATGCCTTCAGTGTTTCATTTGTAGAGACAGCAGATGACATACTCAAGGTGAAGGCCTTTGCACACGAAAAAAAGCAATCCGCGTATGTGCTTGCCAAAATTGAGCGGGCAGAGGCCATTGACAATTTTGATGCGATTCTTTCGGCGGCGGACGCGATCATGATTGCACGCGGCGACCTGGGGGTTCAAATCCCTATAGAGAATGTGCCCGCCGTTCAGAAAAAACTGATCAACAAAGCAAATCTTTGGGGCCGGCCCGTGATAACAGCCACCCAGATGCTGCTCTCCATGACTGAGAATATCCGGCCCACCCGTGCCGAGGTCTCCGATGTGGCCAATGCGATTTTTGACGGGACAGACGCGGTGATGTTGTCCGAAGAGACGGCCATAGGAAAATATCCTGTGGAAACGGTTGAAATGATAACCAAAATAGCAGCATCGGCAGAGCGGGAACGGAAAGCTGTCAGTGCTTTGGCCGATCTGCCCGCATACTTCAGGACGGGTGCGGCTTCCGAAAACGCCCGTGTTGAGGACATCATTTCCCTGAATGCCGTCGAATCTGCGAACGCATTAAATGTGCGCTATATAATGACCGGCAGGCAAAGCAGGAACGCCGCGGGCCTTATCTCCAGGTTCAAACCGGACTGCTGGATACTTCCCTTTAGCGGAGATGAAAAAACGAATAATTTCATGACTCTGTCTTACGGGGTTTATCCTGTTTGCCCGGATTATAAAACAAACATCTTTACTGATATGGCTATGCGCTTTCTGTCCGGGGCCGGAATGGTTGAAAAAAACGAGAAAGTGATTTTGCTGGATAATGAGCCGACCAGGGACATGCATACCGACTCGCTTAAAATCATCAGCGCCTGATTATCAAGTGAAAACACCGGGGAAAAGTTAGAAATGCCTGATAACAAACATAAACTGAAAGTACTTATGATAGACACCGCCACTGGTTTTTACCGTATGAAGCGCTACCGTGTCGGCGATTTTTTCGGCCCCGTGGATCTGGGAATCCATCTTGCGTATAAACACAACGCTCTGACCATCGGCGCCGGGCTGCTTGCCGGCTCTGTTTTTCCCGGATCCAACCGGCTTGTATTCGCCGGCATCTCTCCGTGCTGGCACGGTTTTTTTGTCTCCTCCATGGGAGGGGCGGCCCTGGTTTTTGACAACCTCGGCATCAACATGCTCAGTCTCGTGGGCAAATCCAAGCATCCCTGCTTTTTGTATTTAAACCGCAGCCACGGCGAAGAAATCGAGGTGGAACTGGTTCCGGTCATGCCGGAACATATCTGGGATCAGGGCCGCAAAGGGGTGTATGCCGTAATGGAAGAGGCCATCCGGATGTTTGCGTCGAGATATGAAAAAGATCCCCGGGTGCTCGCCGTCGGACCGGCTGCACGCGATTCGGATTTCGGCGCTGTCGGGTCAGCTCCGGTGAAAAAAGGCAGGCTGACCCATGTGGATACCTGGGCCGGCAGGGGAGGCTTTGGCAGCAAGCTGTTTCAGGAGAACGGCCTTTTAGGCATCATATACGGCGGAACCCATATTGACGAGGACTTTTGCGATCGCACCGTGGCCGACCAATGGTTCCAGGACAAATTCAACCAGCGGATGTCGGCCAAGGACATGGCGGTCACCACCAAGTACCGTTACGACCCGAACTTCAACACGGGCGGTACTTTCGGGGTCAATTACGCCGCCATGGACGGCGATATCCTGGCGTTTAATTATCGCACTATCCACTGGAGCCGGGAAGCGCGCGAGGACCTTCACCAACGGTTTATCCTGGATCACTACCTCAAACAGTTCAACGAGGAGACCATAGCGACCAAACAGCAGCACAATTGCGGTGAACCGTGTGCGGCAGTCTGCAAAAAAATGCACGGCCGCTTTAAAAAAGATTATGAACCCTATCAGACCATGGGGCCCTTATGCGGTATTTTTGACCAGCGGGCCGCTGAACAGCTCAACCACCATGCCGACCGCCTGGGCTTCGACGCTATATCCGTTGGCGGGATCCTCGCCTGGCTTATGGACTGCCTGGATGATGGGCTGATAACCCCCTCCGGGGACCTGGGCGTTGACAAAGTGCCCAAATGGGAAATGACGAACTTTGACGTTGTTAATGATTCCATGCACAATGCCGAACTGGGTATGGCGCTGCTGGATCAGATGATCCTGCCCGACGGAAAAATACCGCTGCAATTCGGCGCCCGGAAATTTGCCCGCCGGCTGGCGCGGGAAAATGGCCGGGAGGTGCTTGACCGGTTCGTATACAATGCCTTTGCCCGCCAGGGCTGGATGGTTCCCAACCAGTACTGGGCACCCGGTGCTTATGCGCCCATGGCGATTTCCGGCAAATATTATATGCATTATGGCCGTGATTTTCTGCCGCCCAGGGAACTGGGAAGGGAAAATGCCCGCCGCATGCTAAAGGAACTGATGATAGACAACCTCGGAATCTGCCGATTTCACCGTGCCTGGGCGGAGATGCTGATTCCCGATATTGTTGAAAATATTTTCGGGGAAAAGGATGCGTTTCTCAATTCCATAAACATGACCGCCAGCCGCATCACCAGCCGTAATGCATCTGTGTTCTGGGAGTCGGAACGCAACACGGACATGGTTTTCACCTTCCTTAAAAACAAAAAAGAGACCGACGGGATCAGTCATCCTGAACTGGATCATTGGGTTGATTTTTTCACCCGGGACAAACATGGCGCCGCCTACGAGTTCTGGTACGAAATGCACAAGGGCATCCATGAAATGCTTCGGGAATATCCTGTGTGATGAATTATTAAATAAATATGTATGTGGCGTTGGCCTTTGAAGGAGGAGAGCGCTGTTGCCCTGCTCATCGTGATGGAGAAATTCAAACTGCTCAGCCCCCACGGTCCCTCGTGGTTTCGCAGGCTCCGGAATTTTTTAAGGCTCGGAAAAGGTCATATCTGATCACTGGTTAAATATGAGCAGTTTCTTTAGCTGTTAACGGCTGCCTGCAAGCGGGCTTCAGCATATTAACCCTGAGAAATCAGAATGATGGCGTCATGGTGCCGCAAGCCGGGAACCTGGCACATAACTTGAAATAGAGTGGAGGGTAATCGGCATCATGAGGGTGCCGCTCTTATTCCGCAAAATTATGCGAAAGGAATTTGAAATGAAAAGATTAAATCAATTGATACTGATTTCACTAACAATTGCCATTATAGCCGCTATCGGTATGGCGGGCTGCGCCACGACCGGCATGGAGCGTTCAACAAAGGCAAAAATCTCCATGACCGAAATGGACAGCACTATCAAATTGCTCCTCGTTCATCTGGATGCAACAGGGACGTCGCTCAGAGAACTTGTAAAACCAGATAACTCCAACGTGGAAAAGGCATTCCAGCTATTTGCGGAAAACGTCTCAAAAATGGAACAAATGGAGCAAATGGAGCAAAGCTTTGCCAAACACACCGAAGAAATGAATGCCAGAGGCAAGGATTATTTCGAGGAGTGGCAAAAAGAAGGCGATACATATAAAAATCAGCGGATACAGCAGCTCAGTGAACAACGCCGATTCGAGCTTAGCAGGATATACGGGGAGATCGCCACAAACAGCATCGGGGTAAAGGAGGGGCTCAATTCTTACGTCTCTGACCTTAAGGAAATCCAGACGTATCTGTCAAACGACCTGACGCCAAAGGGCATCGAAGCCATTGAACCACTGGCCGGTGAAGTGGCCGGTAAGGGCAGCATGCTTAAATATGAGATAAAGGATATTCAGGCGGCTGTTAACAGGGCAAACGCAGCCATGGCTCAGTAATAGGCGGTTGTTGTCGAACTGATGGCAGAGGATAAGGATACTTTCGGGCTCGGCCGTTTTTCGGCAACCGGAAGTATCCAAACGTTTTTATCAATTTCAAACAGGAAAGGGCCGCGGGATGGGAGACAAGGGGAAAAAAGATAAAGGAAAACGCGAAGAACAGAAAAAAAGCAGGAACACGCTGAAGGAAAAACGAAAACAAAAAAACCAAAAGGATAACCACACGTAAAATCAGGAAAATAGGAAAATAGGGGAAAATAGGGGACGAAATAGGGGACGCCCCTAACATATTAACTTGACGTGCAGGCTTCCGTATCAATACCCCGGTTGTACTGCATCATATTATCGCACGTGGAATTGAAAAAGTTAAGGGCGTCCGTATATTCCCTGCTAGTTAAAAAGTTAAGAACGTCCCTCCTACCCCTCGAGCGGACAGGTTGGAAATAAATATCATTTATCATACCTTTTTCTTAAGCTTCCTTCCAGATTTTTGCGGCTTTAAACCGCGGCCCAGCATACGCTCCAACCCGGACACGACGGATGAACCGCGCCTGCCATAAGTGTCCCGGCCACCCGTGGCGAAAATATGTGCAAACAATAACGTTTATGCCAATAAATTAATATGTTTCCCTGATTTTCTCCTGATTTGCATGCTGGATTGAAAGAACTCCTCGGTATTCATACAAAGGTCGCTTAGTAATTCAAACTGATCGTCAGGTCTAAGTTTTGCCCATCGTATGGAAAGCTGGCGGCAGAAAACGCGGGAGCCCCGAACTCGTCAATGGTCGTATTTGAAAAGCCGTAGCCTTCCGTGGGGACACCAAACCAATTGGTGTCGAGCTCGCCGTTCATATTCTCATCATGGATGACGGCGATCGCATAGGTTCCCGGCGGGATATCCGAAAAGTCGCATTGTGCTTTTGTCTTCTGAATTTTCCGTATTATAATTGCCTTTGCCGAACCCAAAAATTTATTGGGAAAGCCCTCTGGTGATTCGAAAATTCCACAAGCGATATTTCCAGTACTGTTTTTTATGTTCGGAATTTTCACGTGAATTCCCGGGCATGAAGATTGGGCGTAAGCAGTGGCGGTAAGATTCGCAAACACCAGCACTGCACACATAGCCACACACCGAACTCCCATAAAGACCCCCGTCACCGGGTAACGGACCGTGGAGGCCAACGCGGAC
>JAGYOX010000014.1 GCA_018399235.1 Desulfobacterales bacterium
TGGCAGCGACCATCAACGCTGGCCCAATGCTTACTTTGCCGAGCGGGGGTTGTTCTCATTAGCCGCAGCCCACGCAGAGGTCAGGCAATCCTCTAAGAGGTGAACCATCTTCTGGAGAGCCGTGTGCGGGAGAACCGCACGCACGGTTCGGAGGGGGGAGGAGCCGGGTAAACAACCGTCTCTTCCTACCCCTATCATCGAATTTACCATAAAAGTTACTTTTAAGTTCGGTCCCGGGCCTTGGCCCTTGTCCCGGGGGGTTACTTTTAAGTAACTTTTATGCAGAAAAATTACCCCCAAGGTTAATATCTATGACACGATTCCATTTCTGGGTCAAGTTGATCGGATTTTCAAATATTGAAGCAATTTTTGGCTGGTGAAGCATGGGAGAAAGTATTTGACCTCGTTACCTGACACCCGGTAAGTTATTATTTATTATAATCATTTTATCGTGCAGGAAGAGATCTGTTCCGCTTCTAAGTAACTTCGGGTATTAGGTTTTGGGTATTAGGTATTAGGTTAAAAAAATCAAAAGCTCAGTGCCTCAGTGCCTCAGTGCCTTTAACCTGTTGCAAAAGTTGCTGCAAGGATCGGTTCCGGACCGTGGCCCGGCGGGAATACTTCTAAATGGTAAAGTAAAGGATACCCGCCAAAGGAAAGAAATTAAGGCGTCAATTTAGTAAGGAGGAGAACCTATGGATTTTAAGGAAATCATCTATGAAAAAAAGGATGGGGTTGCCAGGATCACTATCAACCGCCCCGAGAAGTACAATGCCTGTACGACAACCACGGTCTCCGAACTGGCCGGAGCCTTAACCGATGCTTGGGCAGACCGTGAAGTCGGCGTTGTAGTTTTAACAGGTGCCGGGGACAAGGCGTTCTGTACGGGAGGGGATCAATCCATCCGGGATGAAGGGGGGTATGGCGGCGCCATGGCGGCTTTGCCCCTTGAAGTCGGCTGGCAGCAGGTAAGCCATCTGATTCGCGCAATACCCAAACCGGTGATCGCCCGTGTCAACGGCTATGCGATCGGCGGGGGGCATGTATTTCATGTGGTCTGTGATTTGTCCATCGCCTCGGAAAAGGCCAAATTCGGACAAGCTGGTCCCCGGGTGGGCAGTTTTGACCCGGGTTTCGGTACCGGCGACCTCGCCCGCGCGGTGGGGATGAAACGGGCAAAGGAGATCTGGTTTCTGTGCCGGCAATATACTGCCCAGCAGGCCCTTGAAATGGGGCTGGTAAATGCCGTGGTCCCCCATGAGGAGCTTGATGCGGAAGTTGCGAAGTGGTGTAAGGAGCTTTTGGAAAAAAGCCCCACAGCCATTAAAATGCTTAAATATGCGTTTCATGGCGAAATCGACGGCGCGATCGGCGTTACCAATTTGGGTGTGGGGGGATTGAGCATGTACTATAATACCGATGAGTCCCTGGAAGGCAAAAACGCGTTTATGGAAAAGCGAAAGCCTGATTTTTCAAAATACCGGTAATATATTCATAAAATTTCCACAATCATGAAAGGGAGTGAATCATGTTTGAGCTGACAGGGAAGACGGCGGTTGTCACGGGTGGTGCACGGGGTATCGGAAAAGCCATTTCAACGACGCTGGCAAAGCAGGGCGCGTCTGTTGCCGTGGCAGATTTGAATCCCCGGGAAGCGGCGGATACGGTTTCTGTTATCAAATCCGCGGGAGGCAATGCGATGGCGGTGGAAACCGACGTGACCGACCTGGAATCCGTGAAGGCCGCGGTGAAAAAAGTAACCGAAGAGCTGGGGGCGATTGATATTCTGGTTAACAACGCTGGTTGGGACAGGATCATGCCGTTTATAAAAACCACTCCGGATTTTTGGGATAAGGTGATCGCGATAAACTACCGAGGGGTGCTTAACACGGTGTATGCGGTGGCCGAAGGGATGATGGCGAAAAACAGCGGAAAAATCATTAATATCAGCTCTGATGCGGCGCTTGTCGGCAGCATGGGCGAGGCCGTGTATGCCGGCGCCAAGGGGGCGATCGTGTCTTTCAGCAAATCAATGGCCCGTGAGTTTGCACGAAATAAAATAAACGTCAACGTGGTCTGTCCCGGTCCGACCGAGACCCCTCTGATCGACGACATGAAAGCAGCCGATGATTTTGCCGTCAAGGTACTGGGAAATATCGACAAGGCCATTCCGCTCAAACGTTTGGGCAGGCCCGAAGATATTGCCGCAGCCGTGATTTTTCTGGCCTCTGATGCGGCCGATTATATTACCGGCCAGGTGCTGAGCGTCAGCGGCGGCCTGAGCATGAGTTCATAGGGGCCGGTGCGATGAATTTTGACCTGTCAAAAGAAAATGCCATGATCCGAAAAGAGGTCCGGCGCTTTGCGGAAAAGGAAATTGCGCCCCATGTGGATCAATGGGAAAAAGCGTGGGAGATTCCGGAACATGTTTTTGCCCAAATGGGGGCGCTCGGTTTTATGGGCATACCGTTTCCGCAGGCATACGGCGGCATGGGCGGGGACTGGGTCGGCATGCATATATGTATTGAAGAGATATCCAGGGCGGATATCGCCATCGGATTGGTATTGGATGCCTCTATCAGTTTGATCGCCCAGGAGCTTTTTATATTCGGTACCGAAGCGCAGAAAAGAAAATGGCTGATGCCCATTATCAGGGGCGAACAGATCGGTGCCTTTGCGCTGACGGAGCCGGATGCCGGCTCGGATGCGGCCGCCATCCAAACCAAAGCAGTTTTAGACGGCGATCAATGGGTGATCAGCGGTGTTAAACAGTATATCTCATGCATCGGCATGGCAAATGCGTCCATTATGATCGTTGCGGCGGTAACTGAAGATAATACATGCGAAAAGAGAATAATTTCAACGTTTATCGTTCCAAAAAACGCCCCTGGCGTGTCATTGGGTCGGCGGTACCCCAAGCTGGGAATGATGCGCTCGGCAACCAACGAAGTGGTGCTGGACAATTGCCGCGTGCCGAAGGATAATCTTTTGGGAGATCCCAAACGGGGACTGGCCCAGCACTTGACGGTGCTCGAGACCGGGCGGATATCGGTTGCTGCGATGAGCGTGGGGCTGGCCCAGGCATGCCTGGACGAGGCGATTCGCTATGCAAAAGCAAGGAAGCAGTTCGGCCGCCCGATATTCGATCACCAGTCCGTTCGATTTAAGCTGTCCGATATGGCCGCCGGTATCGAGCTGGCCAGAAATCAATATCTAAAGGCGGCATGGCTTAAAGATCAAGGCCGGAAACATACATTTGAAACGGCCGTGGCCAAGCTGTTTGCATCTGAAACCGCGGAAAAAGTGGCAAGCGATGCCCTGCAGATCCACGGCGGCTACGGTTATATGGAGGAATGCCCGGTCTCGCGCTACTATAAAGAGGCCAAGCTCAACCAGATCATCGAAGGCACGTCCGAAATCCAGCGGATGGTCATTTCCAGGGTGCTGGCCAAGCGGTTTTGAAAAGGGAAAAATAATAACATACTTGAAATCCGGCTGCTTATAGTCCTAATGTGAGCTTAGATAACCCGCATTTCCGATAGAAAAAAATTGCGGCACTCGATGGGCTGTTGCGGGATAAAATGGCACTGCTTGAAAAGTTGACTGAAAAGGGCAGAGAATTGATAATCGTCGCCTGCCTGCGGTCGGTTCATGATAACACGTGATTTAAAAGGAATAGGATGAACGATCAACAGAGGCGCAACGGCATTTTCAACAAGGTCTGGCAGGCATGTGATACGTTTCGCGGGGTAATTGACCCCGCCCAGTACAAAGACTACATCCTGACCATGCTGTTTGTGAAATACTTAAGCGATATTCACAAGTCCAGGGTTGCCGATTATGAAAAAAAATACGAGGGTGATTCCGTGCGGATACAGCGGGCATTGGGCAGGGAGCGCTTTATCGTCCCGGAAATTAAAATCCAGGACAGCGCCGGCAATATCGAGGAAAAATTTCCGGCAACCTTTGACAGCCTCTTTGAACGCCGGACCCGAACCAACATCGGCGAGCTGATCAATATCCTGCTGGAGCACCTGGAAGACGCCAACAAGGGCAAGCTGCACAATGTGTTCCGAAATATCGATTTTAACTCTGAGGCCAACCTGGGGCAGGCCAGGCAGCGTAACACCCGGCTTAAAAACCAGCTTGAAGACCTGGCGGATATTGATTTTTTCCGGAACCTGATCCAAACACAAAGGTTTGTCTGGGACCTTGGATTGGTATCACCCGGCGGGGCCGGCAGAAATCGTGTCTTGAATCAGAAAGACTTTTTAAAAATTAAAGTTGTGGTGCCTTCTCTGGAGAAACAAAAAGAAGTGGGAAAAGTTCTTTCGACGACAGATCAAGAGTTACATCTGTTGGAAGATCATTTCAACGCCCTTGAAAAGCAAAAACGCGGGCTCATGCAGAAATTGCTCACCGGCGAGGTGCGGGTGGCCGTATGAGGTTTACATGGACACGATTATAAACATCTATTGTGATGAAAGCTGTCATTTGTCCCATGACCGGGAAAAAGCCATGGTATTGGGCGCGCTCTGGTGTTTCAAGGCAAAGGCGCCGGCGCACAACCGAGAAATTGCCGATTTAAAGCACAAGCATCAGCTCTCCCCTTTCTTTGAACTTAAATGGTCAAAAGTTTCTTCCGGGAAAATCGGTTTTTACAAAGATTTGGTCAATTATTTTTTTGACCAGCGGACCATGGGATTCAGGGCTTGGGTCATTCCCGACAAAACCATTCTGGCGCATGAAGATTACAAGCAGTCCCATGACGACTGGTACTACAAAATGTATTTCTACTTGTTGCGCAATTTAATTTTTCCCGGCCGCAGATACCATATTTACTTGGATATCAAAGATACCCGAAGCAGAAAGAAAATGCATAAACTTAGGGATGTATTGAGCAATGCCAAATATGACTTTTCACGGGAAATCATTGAAAGGATTCAACATGTCCGTTCTCATGATATCGGCTTGATGCAATTGAACGATCTTCTGATCGGCGCGATTTCATATCATGCCCGCGGATTAAGCAGCAGCCCGGCAAAAAATGATATCGTGGATTTGATTAAAGAAAGATCGGGCTTTAGTTTGACGCGCAACACCCTGCCCGGTGAGCGCAAATTTAACATCTGTATCTGGCAGCCCAACAGCGGGGGCTTTGAACATGCCTGACTGGCTGCCGGATATGGTTTGCGTCAATCCTTGGACGGACCGGACGTATGATTTGCTTTATGAAATATTTTGTCGGGATATTCGAGATCATGATCTCAGATATATTGGAAATTTAGTCTGGATATTCAAGGATATGGAGGACGGTCGGGAGAAGATATTCTGGCATTTAACAACCCGTTCAGCAAAAAAAGAGAAGATTCCCAGGCGCAAAAGGAAATTTTATCCTCCTGGGCAGACGTATATTGATGAAGACAGGTACCCCGATTTGCGCAGGTGTGAACGGCTCACCTGGGTCAGGGCGTTGATCGAAAACGCCGAAGCGCCGGAGGTAATGGCGTGGGATTACGAGGAAGGGGATGCGGATATTAAGACATATGTATGGTTTAAGGGCTACGATTTTGTCGTTATTATGAAGAAGGTCCGCAATAACAGACGGCGGCTGATTACATCATTTTACGTGGACAAGGAATATAAACGGCAGGATTTTGAAAGGAAATATCAAAACCGTATAAAATAGAAAAGGTTCGCTCGGACGGCGAACCCATCTCCTTTGGCTCTTACATCCGAATGGAATGGCCAATGAGTATATAAATAATAGCGGTTCCAGACTAAAATGTCAATAGGCAAAAAACTTAAAAATTTTATTTGCTTGAATGAGTTCCCCGGAAGTCCCCCCGGAAGTCGCCCCGGAAGTCACCACGGAAGTCAAAACTTTTTATTGAAGTATGTGCGGGCTCATTCTTACTGAAAGCGGCATGAGGCGAGAAATAAAAAACAATATAGGCAGAAGTGATGGAACAGCAGACCCCATTCGGCAAATCCGAAGAAAAGCCGCCCAGTTACCTGGAAAAGGTGCAGTCCCAGCTTACGGCACTTGAATTGCTGATCAAAATGGGCTGGCAGTACCTGACACCGGAGGAGACTACTCGCCTGCGCGGGGGGCGGCTGGGCTCGGCAATTCTGGAGCCGATTCTGCTTGAGCATATCCGCGGTCATTGCCGCTATGAATTCAAAGGGGCTGTTCATCCCTTCACTGAAAACGCCATCCAAAATGCCGTTCAGGCCCTGAAGGCGTTTCGGGCGACCGGCGCGACGCACCAGCACGAGCAGGCATATGACCTGTTATGTCTTGGCACCAGCGTGCCGCAGACAGTTGAAGGCGATACCAAAAGCTTCACCATTAATTATATCGACTGGAAAATCCCGGAAAACAATACATTCCATTGCACGGCCGAATACAAGGTGGAACGGATCGGGCACCAGAAGCACTATGTTCCCGATATCGTGCTGTTTGTAAACGGCATCCCCCTGGTAGTCATGGAATGCAAGCGCTCGGCCTATACACAGACCAAAAAGAAGCCCATCGACATTGCCATTGATCAACTGGGCGACTACCAGGTCAAAGAGGGCATCCCTCAGCTCTTTTTGTTCTGCCAGATCCTCATGGCCCTGGCCCGGGACAAGGCCTAGTATGGTACGACCAACACGCCGCGGGCTTTCTGGACGGTGTGGAAAGAGGAACAAACAGACGGCGGGATTCGGGAATTGTTAGGCCGGTCAATAGCGAAGGATGATACTGACACATTGCTGTCCGGGCCGTTCAAGGATGTTCGGGCCGATTACCTGGCCGTTTTGGAACAGGGCCGCGGGATTTACGAGCAGGACCGGCTGCTTTATTGCCTGTGCCGACCGGAGCGACTGATAGAACTGACGTATAAATTTATCTTGTTTGACAACGGGATCAAAAAGATCGCCCGGTATCAGCAGTACTTTACTGTCCACAATATTCTCGGCCGGGTCTTGCAGACGGCGCCCGGAGCGTCCAGGCCGGGCGGCGTGGTCTGGCACACCCAGGGCAGCGGCAAGTCGCTGACCATGGTTATGCTGGCCAAATCCCTGGCGCTGCACCCGGAAATCGCCAATCCCAAAATTGTATTGGTAACAGATCGAATCGACCTGGATGACCAGATCTGGGGGACGTTTCGTGCTTGCGGGCTGGAGCCGGAGCAGGCAAGTACCGGTAAACACTTGACGGATCTCATGCTTGATCACCGGACCCATATCGTTGCCACACTGATTCACAAGTTTGCCACAGCAGCGACCAGCCGGATGATGAACCGGGTTGACCGGGATACCTTTGTCCTGGTGGACGAGGGGCACCGCAGCCAGTATCATGAACAGCATGCCCGCATGCGGCTGTCGCTTAAAGGCGCATGCTTTATCGCCTTTACAGGCACGCCGCTGGCCAAGTCGGCAAAAAGAAATACGTTTGCCCAGTTCGGCGACTTGTTTCGGCCGGCGTACACCATCTCCCGGGCGGTGGCGGACAAGGCGGTGGTCCCGCTTCTCTACGAGGCGCGGCATGTGCCCCAGAAGGTCGACGGCCAGGCAATTGACAACTGGTTTGAGAAAATCACCCTTGGGCTTACCAATGATCAGCGGGCGGACCTGAAGCGCAAATTTTCCACAGAGCGCCAGCTAAATAAGGCAACCCAAAAAGTTCGCATGATTGCCTGGGATGTCAGCCTCCACTACAGCACTGCTTATCAGGGCACGGGCCTTAAGGGGCAATTGGTGAGCCCGGACAAGGAAACCGCACTTTTGTACAAGGACTTTTTTGATGAATTCGACATGGTGTCGACCGAAGTGCTGATTTCAGGGCCGACTGCCCAGGAGGGGGAGGGAAGTGGCAGCGGACCCTCGGAGAAGCAGAAAGCATTCTGGCAGCAAATGATGGACCGTTATGGCTCGGAGAAAAACTATAATAAGCAGTTGATCAATGCCTTCAAGCATGGCGAACGTCCGGAGATCATCATTGTGGTTGATAAGCTTTTAACCGGCTTTGATGCCCCCTGCAACACAGTGCTGTATCTTGCCCGGAAATTAAAAGAGCATACCCTGCTTCAGGCCATCGCCCGTGTCAATCGGCTTCATGAAGGCAAGGAATACGGCCTGATTCTGGATTATAGCGGCGTTATTCAGGAGCTGGATCAGGCAATTGATTTCTACAGCCAGTTGGCCGATTATGATCGTGCGGACCTGGAGGACACGGTCACTTACATATCAGATCAGGCGGCAAAATTGCCGCAGCAGCATTCCGACCTTTGGGAGCTGTTTAATGCGGTAAAAGGGTCCCAAAATGCGGAAGACTATGAAGTCCACCTGCGGGATGCGGATCTTCGGAACCGATTTTACGAACGCTTCAGCGTTTTTGCCAGAACACTTTCACTGGCCCTGTCTTCATCCAATTTTCTTGAATCAACTTCTCCGGAGGATATTTTTAAATACAAATCCGACCTGAAATTTTTCCAGAATTTAAGGGCGGCTGTGACCCAGCGCTACCAGGAGGTGATCGATTTTTCCACCTATGAGCCCCGGATCAAGAAGCTGATCAATACGCATGTCGGGGCGGGTGAAGTTGAACAGCTTTGCGATCCCATCAATCTTCTCGACGCAAAGGAGCGTCAGCAGGTGCTGGAAGATCAGGGCAAGAGCTCCGGGGCCAAGGCGGATATGATCGCTTCTGCCACCCGGCATGTGATCGAGCAGGAAATGGCCAAAGACCCGGCTTTTTATAAAAAGTTCTCAAAGCTTTTGGAAGAGGTGATTGAAGCCTATCACCAGGGAAGGCTGCAGGCCCTGGAAGCACTGGAAAAAATAAAGGACATATCCACGAAGGTGGCAACCCACACCGACGATGCGGTTCCCTCTGAATTGGTCGGAAATGACATGGCACGTCGCTACTATGGATGTGTGCGGGAATCCGTTGCCCAATACGGGTTGACCAATGATCGGACCGAAACGGAAATCGCCCTGATGATCGTGGATCGGATCGGAAAGCATAAAATTCGGGATTGGCGGACCAACGCGGACGCGATCAACAAAATGCGCGGAGAAATCGACGACATTCTTTTTGAAGTTGCCAGTGAGCAAGGGATTTCCATGTCTCTTGAGGACCATGACGCAATCATAGACCGGTGTATTGAGGTGGCTATTGCAAACGAAGACTAAGGATGGAGCGCATATAATTGCGTATGGAACAAGAAGGATTCCATACCGCCTGCATCGGTCGGATCGAAAAACGTTGCGTGTGGTGGTGTCTCCGGAGTTAACGGTGGATATCTTTGCCCCTGCTACTGCAGATGAGGGGGAAGTTCAGTCTGCTATCCGAAAGAAGACCCCATGGATCGCAAAAACCATAGATAAACTTGAAGGATACCATCCGCTGCCCGAGCCCACGCGCTATTTGAGCGGTGAGACGATTGTTTATCTGGGAAGGCAGTACCGGTTAAAAGTTGCGAATGGGCCTAAAAAGCCGGCAAAACTGCTGGGGCGGTATTTATGGGTATGGGTCGAGGACAAAGCTGATAATGAAAGTATAAAGAGGTCCGTTGATTCATGGTACCGGAAAAGGGCCCATGAAATTCTGCATCGCTATGTAAAAAATTGTTATCAGGTCGCATCCCGTCACGGGGTGCCTGAACCCGATATCGCAATTCGTTTGATGCGCAGGCGATGGGGCAGTTGCAGCCCCTCAGGCCGGATCACGCTTAACCTCAATCTGGTGAAGGTGCCGGTGCATTGTTTAGAATACGTCATCTTTCATGAACTCTGCCATTTAAAAGAACATAACCATTCACAAGCCTTTTATTCGCTTCTAACAAGATGCCTCCCGGATTGGCGACAGCGAAAATCAGTATTGGATAATTTCAGGTTGTCATGAGATGCAAGGAAGGTTTTTCTGGCTTTGCCGAGCAATTTGTTTAATGGTTGTTTGATGAATTCGACTGAGCTTTCTTTTGTATTGAGCATAATATTTTGATATTTATGTTTATTTTATTTTTAAGGGTGTTTGATCGTTCTTTGATTGGAAAGAAAAAAACAATTCAACCATGAAACTGCTGCCAAGGAATTCGCTGTCCGAAAAAGAGCGGCTGAAGTTGATATTTTCATACCGCCCGCACCCCCTCCACGGTAAGTGTTGTCGTCCCCCAACGCGAAATTAATTTTTTGACTTTAATTCTTTATCGATATTTTCTAAATTAACCACTTGCGGATTCAGTTAATTAGTGCGGCCATACCAAAATCGACTTTTTACGAGACTGTCAAGTTTAATCGTTAAAGCTTTTAAGGAGTGAAACCTTGCAGATGCTGACCATGGATTATATCCGAAATGAAGTGGCGGATACGGATATTATTTACAAACGCGGGGAACGGCTGTTTGAATACGGGGCCTGTGTGGGCCGCCGGCTGGATGTTGAGAACGGAAATTTTGAATACTCAGTGGACGGCAATTACGGTGACTATACCATCCAAATCCAAATCAGCGGCGACAAGATTGAAACCTGTTGCGACTGCCCCTATCCGGGCGTGGGCTGCAAACATACCGTGGCCGCGCTCTTGGATATCAGCCAGAATATCGTGTTTAAAACCCATGCGGATCAGACGCCGACTGCCGAAGAAGAACCGGCGGCACCGTATTTAAGTAGAGAGGAGATCCGGGCCCAGGCCATTGAAGACCGGAAAAAGAGGGCCAGGTCCGAAAAATTTCAAATTACCATGGGCGATATGCTAAAGGGCGAGCATCTGGTGGAAACCCCGGCCGGCAAGCAATACATAGTCACTTTGCATGATCCGGCAGCTGGCATCGGCCGCTGTTCCTGCCCGGATTTTGAAACCAATCGCCTGCAGATCTGCAAGCATTTGATTGCGGTCCGCCGGCTTATCCAGGACCAGAAAGGATTTAAGCAGAAAGCCGCAAAGGAAACCTTTCCTTTTGTGGATATTTTCTGGGATTCGGCGGCCGAACGTCCCCGGGTCTTCTGTGAAAGCCCGGAAAAAGAACCGGAAGACATCCGGCAGGCGATTGAAACCAATTTTGACAAAGATGGGGTTTTTCGGGAAACGGAGCTTGCCGCATTTACACCGATGCTGGATTTGCCGAATAAGTTCAAACGGGTGCGCATAGATGAGACAGTTTTTAAAAAGTTGGATGCTTACTGGGCGGACCGGCAGTTGGCCGAGCTCTCCCGCCAGACGGAGTCGGATTTTTCGGTGATCAAAACCCGGCTGTATCCATACCAGGAGGCGGGCGTTCGGTTTGTACTTTATAGAAAGGCGGCGCTTATCGGCGATGAAATGGGTCTGGGCAAAACGCTGCAGGCCATTGCCGCCTCGATTTTAAAAAAGGAGATCCTCGGGTTTTCCCGGGTGTTGGTGGTCACCCTGGCATCCTTAAAGGAGCAGTGGAAGCGGGAGATCGACCGGTATTCGGATGAAAAGGCCGTGATTATCGCCGGCAGTAAAGCCAACCGCCGGCAAATTTATGAAACCGATGCCGCCCTGTTTAAAATCACCAACTATGAGGCCGTGCTGCGGGATGTGGGCGTGATTTCTCGGTTTAAGCCGGATATCGTAATTCTTGATGAGGCCCAGCGGATCAAAAATTTTAATACCAAAACTGCGGATGCGGTCAAAAACCTGCCCCGCAAGCATGCCATGGTGCTCACCGGTACTCCGCTTGAGAATAAGCTGGAGGATGTCTATTCCATTATTCAGTTTCTGGATCCGGACCGGCTCTCACCCCTATGGGCGTTTGCGGCCGAGCATTTTATGCTGAGCCGCCAGAAAAAGGGCCATATACTGGGATATCGGAATCTGGATAAGCTGCATCAGGAGCTTCAGTCTATCGTTATCCGGCGCAAAAAACTGGATGTACTGGATCAGCTGCCGGATGAGATCGTCAACAACTACTATATTGAACTCACGGATCAGCAGTATAAAATTCACGGGGGCTATGCCCAGTCGCTTCTGCCTTTGATGAACAAAAAATTTTTAACGCCCATGGATCTGCGGCGTATCCAGGAGCTTTTGCTTAAAATGCGGCAGGTATGCAATTCCACTTACCTGATTGACCGTAAAACCCAGATTTCGCCAAAGCTGAAGGAACTCGAATCGATTTTGGAAGATTTGGCCATCCAAGAAGGCCGCAAAATCGTCATTTTTTCCGAATGGACGACCATGACCTTTCTGATCGCCCGGCATCTCTCCAATGCCGGTATCCCGTTCGTGGAGCTCTCCGGCAAAATTCCGGTCAACCGTCGCCAGGCACTGATTGACGAATTCACCAACAATCCCGACTGCCGGGTCTTTCTCTCCACCGATGCCGGCGGTACGGGTTTGAACCTTCAGGCCGCCGACTGCGTGATCAATTTTGAACTGCCCTGGAACCCCGCTCGGATGAACCAGCGCATCGGCCGGGTCAGCCGCATCGGCCAGGCAAGCAGTACGGTCAATGTGATCAATCTGATTGCCAAGAAAAGTATCGAGGAAAGGATCTATGCCGGGATTCAGTTAAAGACCGATCTTTTTCAGGGGGTTTTTGACGGTGCCACGGATATGGTGGAATTCTCCCGGGAAAAGCGTACGGAGATGCTGAACCGGTTGCGGCAGATGATGCAGGAAGAACCCGAGCCGTTGGTCTCGGAGCCTTCGGATACAGAGGATATCCCCGAGGATACGCCGCATTATTTAAACCCCGAGGTCTTTAGGGAGCAGGAGAAAGAGTTTGCCTATGATGCGGAAGAGGCCGGCGAAGCGGACAACGGTGGGCTCGGGGCCAATGAAACCCTTGGGCAGACGCAGCCATCTGCGGGTGGGGATAGGGTAAGCAGTGAGGATTCGGCAGCTGCCGTATTAGCAAATCAGCCGCCGGAAAAGATGGAGGCGGTGCTCAACTCCGGCATGGAATTCATCGGCGGCCTGCTCGAAATGGCTACTGGCCAAAAGATTGAAGCCAGCGCGGCATCTGATAAAATGGTCCGAATCGATAAGGAAACCGGGGAAGTGACAATGAAGTTTAAGCTGCCCGGGTTTTAAAGGTATCGGTATGTCTCAATGGATTGACAATGCCGCTGTCACGGCGTCTAAGTTTGTAAACAGCACCAACAGCCATGTATTTTTGACCGGCCGGGCGGGTACTGGCAAAACCACGTTTTTGCGGGATATTAGCCGGCGGACCCATAAAAATACCATCGTTGCAGCGCCCACGGGCATTGCAGCCATCAATGCCGAGGGCGTGACTTTGCATTCTCTCTTCCAATTGCCGTTCGGCGCTTTTATTCCGGCTGAGCAGTACCCCGGTGAGGCAGCGCCGGATTTTGAGCTAAACACCCCCCAGAGCCTTTGTCAGCATGTCAAAATGCAGGCGGCAAAGCGCAATATGCTTAAAAAACTAGAGCTATTGATCATTGATGAGGTGAGCATGCTGCGGGCGGATCTCTTGGACGCCATCGATACGGTGCTCAGGTGGATCCGGCGGCGCCCGAATCTGCCATTCGGCGGGGTGCAGATGCTTTTTATCGGCGACCTTCTGCAATTGCCGCCTGTAGTGAAGGACCCGGAATGGCAGATCCTCGCCCATTACTATCACACCCTGTTTTTTTTCGGTGCCCAAGCCCTTGCGGAAAAACCGCCGGTCTATCTGGAGCTCGAACATATTTACCGGCAGAGCGACGCCTCATTTATATCCGTGTTAAACAGCCTGCGGGATGGAAATCTCACAGCGCGGGACATCGAGCGGTTAAACCGGCATTGTCAGCCGGAATTTAAGGCCGTGGCCGGTGATGGGTATGTTTACCTTACCACCCACAACCGCAAGGCCGACCGGATCAATGAGGCGGAACTGCAGAAACTGCCCGGCCAAACCTTTCGGTATCATGCGGCGGTGGAGGGTACGTTTGATGCCCGCACTTATCCCTTGGATCCGGTGCTGGCGCTCAAAAAAGACGCGCAAGTGATGTTTATCAAAAATGATCCGACCGGGGAGCAGCGTTTTTTCAACGGCAAAATCGGAAGGGTTGAGGAGCTGCGGGAAGACGGGGTCAGGGTGGGTTTTTCAGACGGCAGTCACTCGGTCTGGGTGGAGTCCTATAAATGGGAGAACAAACGCTATAGCCTGGACAAGGAAACAAACGAGATCCAGGAAAAAGTGGTGGGCACGTTTTCTCATTTTCCGCTCAAGCTAGCCTGGGCGATTACTATCCATAAAAGCCAGGGCCTGACCTTTGACAGGGCCATCATTGACGTCTCCCAGGCCTTTGCCGCCGGCCAGGTCTATGTGGCGCTCTCCCGGCTGACTTCTTTAGAGGGGCTGGTGTTGACCGCGCCCTTCCGCTGGGAGGCCATGCCGCGGGAGCCGGCCCTGGTGGAATTTACTCGTCAGAAAGTGGATCCCCGAAGCCTGTCGGCATCCCTTGAATCCGAGTCTTTTGCATATCTGGGGGAGGTTGTCCGGGAGGCATTCGATTTTTCCAACCTTTGCTCGGAGGTCAATTACCATCTGCGTACCTACACCAAGAATGCCGCGCATTCGAAAAAACAGACCTACCTGGAATGGTCACGTGCGCTTCAGGCGGATCTGCGGCCGGTAAAAGAGATTGGGGATAAATTTCTAAAACAGCTGGACCGGATACTCCAGACCGCGCCGGAGGACAACCTGGAGTATCTTCAAAAGCGGGTTGAGGCAGCCAGAGGTTATTTTGATCCCATATTTTTTGAGTTTTCCGAGCGGATCGGCCGGCATATCGCGATGCTGAAAAAAGAAAAAAAGGGTGTTAAGCAGTATATTCGAGAGCTCCAGGATCTGGAGCTTTTGTTTTATAGCCAGGTGCAGAAGATCTATAAGACCCGTGATCTGATCGCATCAATTCGCAGGGGCGAGGAGTTAACCAGAGCCTGCTTAAATATCCCGGCCCATGAATATGCCCCGACCGAGGGCCAGGGTAAAGCCAAAAAGGAACCCAAAGCCAGCCAAAAACAAAAGCAAAAGCCGAATACCAAAACAGTCAGCCTGCAGTTATTTAAAGAGGGCAAAAGCATCGAAGAGATTGCTGCGGAGCGGTCGCTGGCAATTACTACCATCCAGGGCCACATCGCGCACTGGGTTGAACAAGGCGAAATCGACATCTTGCGTCTGGTCTCTCAGGCGGCGCTTGATGAAATCACCGCGGCGTTTGGGCAGCTGGAGACTTACTATCTCAAACCGGTGTATGAATTTTTGTCTGAAAAATACGATTACGGCACGCTCAAGTTTGCCGCCGCCTTTATTCGAAAAGGGGCGAATTAGCATGTTGATCAATAAATCGCCCGCACTCCATCCACGGTGAGTGTTGTCGCCCCCCAGTTTTCCTCGACTTTGCCTGTGAGCAGAAACGGCCGGCCATGGTCGAGAATGTGGCAGAACCGGTTGTAGGCCGCAGGAAAGAAGGTGGTCTCCACAATGCTGGTCTCGTCTTCAAAGGTGACGAATTTCATGGGGTCGCCCTTTTTCGTCACTACGGTTTTTCCGGTGATCAGCCAGCCCGCAAACCGGATGCGGCGGCCGAGGTGCCTGGGGATTCGGACGGCCTTGATGGTGTTTAAGGGTTTTAACTGATCCGCAAACAGGGTTATGGGGTGGCGGTCGCACAAGAACCCCAGCACGGAAAACTCCCGGCGCAGCCGTTGCTTTGGGTCGTCTTTGGGCAGATCCGGCATGGTCGGTATGGCTGGATCGGGAAACAGGGAGGGCGTGTTAGTTTTTGGGCTTCGGCGTTTCTGCCAGGCGCAAAACTGCCAGAGAAGGGCGGCCCGGTGGCTTTTCGGATGGAAGCAATCCAGGGCCCCGCAATGGATCAGCGCCCGGGCTTCCGTGTCATCAGGCCGGACGCGCTCGAAGAAGTCGGTTGGATCGGAAAAGGGGCGTTTTTCCCGCTCCTTGACGATTCGATCCCGGGTGGCGGCGGAGAGGTCCTTTATGGACAAAAACCCCACGCGTAAGTGACTGTCTTTACCTGTCCAGCGGATCCGGCTTGCCATAATATCCGGTGGGAGGATGTTGAGTCCCAATCGTCGAGCCTCTGACACATAGGCGAACGCGGAATAAAATCCGCCCTGGTTGCTGATGACCGCGGCCATGAATTCCGCCGGGTGGTGGGTTTTTAAATACGCGGCCTGGAATGAGACCCGCGCGTAGGAGGCGCTGTGCGGCTTGCAGAAGGAATAGCCGTTAAAGCTCATGATCATCCGCCAGATCTGCTCGATCCGGTCGTTATCCACGCCACGGTTCCGGGCGCCGGCCACGAACCGGTGGTAATAGTCCCGTAGCTGACGCTCGCGGTCCTTTTTAGACATTATCTTGCGCAGCCCGTCCGCCTCAGCATGAGAAAACCCGGCCACCCGAACAGCTACCCGCGAGACATCCTCCTGGTAGACCATCAGACCGAAAGTCTCGGAGAGCACATCAGCCATCAGTGAATGGATCGGCTCCCATCCGCCGCCGTGCAGGCGGTGGATGTATTCCTGGATCACTTCGTTGGCGGCCGGCCGGATAATCGAGGAATGGATCACCAGGTGCTCGAAATCGCCCACCCGGCTCTTCTGCTGCAGAAGCCGCATGGCCGGGCTTTCGATGTAGAAACATCCCATGGTGCCGCCGCGGGCGAGGGATTCCTGGGTGGCATAATCGTCTTCCGGCTCCCAGCGGGATTCATTTATTTCGACACCGTTCTCGCGCATATTGGCCATGGCATCCCGGATAACCCCCAGACTGCGATTGCCCAAAAGATCGATTTTGACCAGACCGGCGTCTTCCACCGCATCTTTCTCCCATTGCACAATGGGTACGCCCTTGGGGGCGGTCTGAATCGGCACGTAGTTGTCGATTGGCTGTGGGGTAATCACCACGCCGCCCGGGTGGACCGAGAGATACCGGGGCAGGCCGATGAGCCGCTGGGCGATGGCGAGAAATTCCGGGGACACCTTACTTAATTCGTTCGAATTAAGTAAGGTGTCCCCGGAATTTTTTATTTCCCGGTCGGGCAGGCCAAAGACCCGGGCGGTTTCGCGGACCGCCATGCGGGGCTTGAAGCAGACGTGATTGGCCACAAGGGCGGCGCGGCCGGCGTACTTGGAAAGCACTTTGGAAATGACACTGTCACGCTCATCCCAGGCAAAATCCACGTCAATATCCGGCGGGTCGGTTCGGCCCGGGTTCAGGAAACGTTCAAAGTAGAGGTTGTGCTTGACCGGGCAGACATTAGTGATGCCCAGGCAGTAGGCTACCAGGGATGCTGCCCCCGATCCCCGGCCACAGGTGCGGGGGCTGTGGCGAACGATGTCGGAGACGATCAGGAAATAGCCGGAAAACCCCATGTCAGAGATAATCCGGAGCTCGTGTTCCAAGCGCTCCACTACGGCATCGGAAATCTCCCCGTACCGCCGGCGCACCCCTTCATAGGCTGCTTCGCGGAGATTGGCATCCGCCCTTTCCGGGGGACCGAATTCATACGGCGGCATCACCCGGCCGAAATTCGGGCCGGTGAAAGCGATGCGCTCGGCTATGGCCGCCGTATTTTTGACGGCCTCGGGGCATGCGGCAAAGCGCTTTCGGTATGCTTCGGGCGCGGCCAAAAACGCGTCGGCCGGTGCTGTATCCCCGGATTTTAGGCGGGATAGGGCCGTATTCTTGTCAATAGCCCGCAGGACCCGGTGGATGGCGACATCATTCGGATAGTTGAAAAAGCTGTCGGGGGTGGCGACGACCGGAATGCCTAAACGCTTGGCGGTATCGCGCAGTGGATGGGTAGCGGGCACTGGTTTTCGGGGCATGGCGCCGGCTATGTCGATCCCGGCGTTATGGCCGGCGCGCAGCAGTTCCGGATTGGCCGTCAGCATCACCAGTCCTTCCGAGAATTCCATGAGGGCGGGTTTCAGGTCAAAATCGTTTTGGGTGTGGCGCCGGGTCAGTAGTTGGCAAAGATGACTGTATCCCCGATTATTTTTTACCAGGCAGATCGCCCGGGCGGAAGTGCGGCGGTCGGTGACCTCTGCGCCGACGATCGGCCGGATGCCTTCACGTTTACAGGCGGTTAGAAACGGCCATAGCCCGTATAGGTTGTCCGTGTCGGTCAGGGCCAGCTGGTCGTAGCCAAGTTTTTTTGCATGGCGGCAGAGGGATTCGATGCCGGATACGCCCCACATGAGCGAATATGCGGATCGGACGGTGAGGGGGATCATTGTTGGGAAGACAGGGCCCAATCCTCAACGGTTAATCCTTCGACACGCGAAAATTCTTTTGTATTGTGCGTTACCACACATAGCTCATTCGCAAGCGCAATGGCGGCGATTTGTAAATCTCTTTCGCTGATCGGGATGCCGTTTTTTTCAAGATGGACCCGGGCGGTGGCGTATCGTTGGGCAGCGGCTTTATCAAAGTCAAGAATTTCCAGCTGAGAACAGATACTGTTAATTTTTTGCCGGCGTTCTCTTGTTTTGATTGGAGACTTTTCAATGCCGTACAGGATTTCCGCCAAGGTTATCGTGGAAACAAACAGGTCACATGGCCGATAGGTCATCAACTCCGAAAGAATATTTTGGTCTCCCCGCATCCAGTAGCTGACAATATTCGTATCTAACAGCCGCTTATTCATGACCGGTCCAGATCAACCGGTTTGGACGGCAAAGGCTCCGGGGTTTCAAAATCCGGATCAGATGTGAATTTTTGCCAGAATCCGTCAGGCCATTCTGTCCTTTCGATTGGCTCCAGGATTACCTTTTTGCCCTCTTTCCTGATCCTGACGCGCTCCCCTTCAAACCGAAATGGCTTCGGCAGGCGAACCGCTTGGGATCGGCCGTTTTTAAAAATTTTTGCGGTTGTTTCCATTGCTTTGCTCCAGCCGTGCGATTTTAATGATATATATCAATATATATTTTCTACGCTGGTGTGTCAATCACTCTAAAAACTTTTGTGTGGCTTTCCTATTATAACGTCCGCCCCATTTGAACCGCCCTCTCGCCGAACCGCTGCCGAATACGATCTACCGCATCGATAACCATCTCGCGTTTTTGCTTGACAGCCCGGCTTTCGGAAAAAAGCTCCATCTGGGCCTGTGGGTGGACCGGTTTCGGGCAGGTCAGGCGTACATGGCGCAACCGCACCCGGCGAGTCCAGGCCTTGTCCAGAAGGCGCCGGGATACCTCGAACAGGGTGATGTCATTGGCTGACGGCGGGGATACGGCCAGCTGCCGGAAGCAGCGCAGGCCGTCGGCATAATCGATGCTGATCACCAGGCTGCGGCTGGCCCTGCGGCGTTTTCGCAGCCGGGCGCCGATGGTTTCCACAAGCAGATAAACGGTGCGCTCCACTGCGGCCCCATCGTTGGTGTCATTGCCGAATTCATGGGCTGCGCTGATTTTTTGAGGCTTTTTGCCTGCAGGCAGTACCGGCGACGGGTCGATCCCGCGCACGGATTCGTAAATGAAATCGGCACGTTTTCCAAAGGGCACGGACAATTGATCCATGGTCAGGTCGGCCACCTGTTTCACGTGGAACATATTGAACTCCCGCAGCCGGAACCGGTCGGCGGCTTCAATGCCCGGCAGCATAGAGACAGGCAAAGGGGCTAAAAATGCGCGCTCCTCGCCTTCTCCGACGATGTATTCGCCCAGGGGCTTGACCAGTCGGGTGGCGACCTTGGATACAAGCTTGTTCGGCGCTACCGACCAGATCGGTGCCAGCCCCAGCCGATCCAGGATCTGACGGTACATGCGCCAGGCCACGTCAACCGAGGGGCCGTACAGCCGGCTGGTGCCGGTCACATCAATAAACAGGTGCCCGTCGGTTTCCCCGGGTTCGATAAGCGGCGAATAGGGAAGTACTTCCTGGAAGAGATCCCGCATGGCCCGCTCGTACCGGTCGGGATGGGGCGGAAGAATACGGGCGTCCCGGCAGATGCGTCGGGCCCGCCTAAGCGGCATGCCCTTTCGGATGCCGTCCTGGTAGGCCTCTTCGCTCATGTCATGGACCATCGCCCGCCCCGCCCCTTCCGGGGCGATGATCACGGGCCGGTCCTTGAGCCCCCGGTCCACCAGCCGTTCGACAGCCACGGCAAAGTCCGCGATGTTCAGGTGAACGACCGTTCGGGGGCGCTGATATCTGATTCGTACAGGTGCAAACGATTGTTTCATAATGGACTGTAAATAAGAATTCAACCATCAACGTCAGCTGGGTGGAAAACTACGATAATTTTTTAATTTTATGCTGAAATTTTAATTTTATGTTTCAATGCGATGAATCGTTTTTTTAGAGTAAAATCAAGACAGACCCGCTTCCCTCAGCAGCCGCATCATCATCTGCGCGTTGTTTGCCGCCTGGCCGCGGACGTGGTTGTTGAAAAAAATCAGGCCGGTGTCGGCCTGGCGGGCCATGCCGGCGATCCGTGGATTGATCCATTCCTTTAGCTCGGCTTCCGTGTAATCGTAGTCAAACTGTTTTTGCATGTTCCCGGTGCGCCATCCCCCGGCATTCCGGCCATGAAACCGGATATAGAAAAACTGCGGATTGGTCACCACGTCCAGGGGCGGAAACAGGCCGGGCAGCTTCGGCCCATCCACCGCCGCCAGGGTGACCCCCCGCCGGGAAAGCTCGTCAAATACCCGATCCACGGCCCAAGACTTGTGCCGGAATTCTACGGCCAGCGGCAGCCCGTCCAATTTGTCCAGCAATGCGGCCAGGTAGCGCCGGTTTTTCGGTGAACGGTCAAATGACGGCGGCAGCTGGATCAAGATCGCCGCCAGCTGGCCGGCCTGGACCAGCGGGGCGATGCCGTCCCTGTACCGGGTGACCTGGCCGGCCCAGTCGTCCGGATCGATTTCATGGGTCATGGTGCGCGTCAGTTTGGCGGCAAAGAAAAATTCCGGCCCCACCAGCCGGCGCATCCGTTCGATAGGCTCGGGCTTGGGCATCTGGTACCAGGTGTAGTTCAACTCGGTGATAGAGAAGATGCCGGCATAGTAGGGCAGCATTCCTCCGGTCCGGGTTCCCGGCGGATAAAAACCCGCTTCCATCCATTCCGTGTAGGAATAGCCGCTGGTGCCGACCCGCAGGCGGCATATTTCAGATGATGCGGCCATCACTATACCCTCTGCATTACATCCGGCCCGCGCTGGATGCCGATCACTTTGCCCTGCACCAGAATTTCGTCAAACCCGTAGCGCATGCTTTCATATGCCGGGTTCTCCGGTTTCAGGACGATGTCGTCGGCGCGGGCATAAAATCGTTTGACCGTCGCCTCCTCTCCTCTGATGAGCGCCACCACGATTTCTCCGTCACTGGCGAATTGCCGCGGCTTACATATTGCCAGATCACCGTTGAGGATTCCGGCATTGACCATGGAATCCCCCTTGATACGAAGCGCGAACAGATGATCCCCTTTGTAAAAATCGGCGTCAATGACAATGCTCTCCTCCCATTCCTGCTGGGCGTAAATGGGAAGGCCCGCTGTGATCCGTCCGATCACGGGCACTTCCTGCCAGCGATGAAGGCCCGCGCTTTGTCCGGCTTGATTGATAAGATGGATAGTCCGTCCGTATCGGCCTTCCCGCTTGGCCAACCCTTTTTCTTCCAGAACCTTGAGGGTCTGGGCCACGGCCGTGTGGCTGATACCCAGGTCCTGGGCGGCTTGGCGCAGCGAGGGGGAGATGCCGGATCGGGCGATCCATTCCCGGAGATAGTCCAGCAGCCGCTGTTGTTTTGGAGTTAATTGGATTGGCATAGATATCTGCCTCCATATCTTTATTTAAAAAAAGAATATGGCAATAAAAAGTAAATGTCAATGTAAAGTTTATGTAAAAAATGTAAATTATAAACTAACATTTTAAATTTACAATTTATTTTTATTATCGAGGGGGGGTAGAAACCTGGCCTTTAATTAGAAATTGAACTTCACGAGAACTTATATAATCAATTGTTTTTATAAACCGAATTTTGTGATAAGGATGAATTTGAATTTGGCCGTTCCAAGATGTTTGCCGACAGGGGGCAAATCCAACAGGAGGTTTCATTTATGAAGATCCATTCAAAAAAAATCCGTTTAGCCGTTATTTTGCTGATCGTTTTTACGCTTCCGGCATGCGCATCATTAATGACGCCGCCGCTGATCAAGGCAACCGATGAGGGTCGGGCGGAAGAGGTCAAGCAGCTTTTGGCCATGGGCGAGGATGTGAATATGACAACCCGAAACGGGGCGTCCGTGCTTTTGATCGCCGCTGCAAGGGGGTACCGGGAAATTGTCGAATACCTGATCGAACAGGGTGCGGTGGTTGATGCGGCGGTCACGGAATCGTTGGAAATGGCGGGGCGGACGGTTTTTGCAGGGATGACCCCGTTATTTGTCGCCCTGGATAACAACCATCCGGGGATCGCCTATATACTGATCCAAAACGGGGCTGACGTGAACAAAAGCGATGCTAACGGAACTACGCCGCTGATGATCGCCGCCGCCCAAACCGATATCAGAGTTGTGGCCATGCTGATTAAAAAAGGTGCCAATGTCAATGTAGCCACTACAGACAGGTATGTATATGACGGGGAAACCGTTTACAAGGGAACAACCCCCTTGATGACGGCGCTGGCAAAGGGAAAAACAGATACAGCCAGATGGCTGATCGACAATGGTGCAGATATAACAGCCCAAAATGAAAACGGTATTAGTGCGCTAACCTTTGCCGCCGCCCATGGGGAAGCAGATTTGCTTTGGCGGGTGCTTAAAATGGGCGCCGATCTGGAAGAGGCGGCTAAAGAGGATTTCACTTGGGAAGGCAAGCCGATGTTTGAGGGGACAACCCCGCTGATGGCGGCGGCTTATACCGGTAATGCGGAGAATGTAAAGCTGCTGATTGAGGTCGGGGCGGATGTGACCGTCAAGGACAGGGTCGGGAGGACGGCCCTAATGGCGGCGGCATCGGGAGGGTACCTGACAGCGGTAAGGCTCCTGATCGAAAACGGGGCAGAAGTAAACGCCCAGACAACGGAAAAGTTTGTGATGTCAGGAGGCATTTATATCCATCATAATCCCGGTGTCCATCCGATAATTCCTAAGGGCTGGTCCCCGCTTGCGGGCGCAAGCTATAAGGGCCATGCGGATGTGATTCAATACCTTATTGATCATGGGGCGGATATAAGCATCAAGGACGACGTATGGCTCATGGACCCGCTGTTTCTGGCGTCATATAGGGGACATCTTGATGCGGTGAAAGTCTTGCTCGCAAACGGTGCGGACCCCTTTGCCGAAGGCAAAAGGGGCACGGCCTACAATAGTGCCTATATCCAGCACAACACACGAATTTTAGAATGCATCAACGAGGCCAGGGAAAGAGTAAAAAGCGAACAAGAAGAGTAAACAGCCTCCATTCTTGAAAGGAGATGTCATGCATATTACGCTTCGGCTTAAGTTGTCGCTGGCTCTGGTCTTAATCGTGTTCGGCTTCTCATGCGGCTGCACCGCGGGCGCACGCTCGAAAATGATGGTGAACAGCATGAAGCCATTGTTGGAAAGCATGAATGCGGCCGCAAGAAAAAACACTGACGTCAAACTGGTCCGCGATGCCCTACCCGCCGCGCTTGTTCAAATGGATGGCCTTATTGAAGCTTCTCCGAAAAACAAGTATCTATTGGCCACCGCTGCTGAAAGCTACTACGGGTATGCATTCTTTTTTGTTGAACCAAACGATAAGATATCTGCCGAGAAATTGTACCTCAAGGCCCGGAATTATGCGTTTCGGGCTTTAAACCAGAACAAAAGGTTTAAAAAAGCCAGCGCCGGCTCACTTGATGATTTTTCCCGGGCCCTTCAAACATTTAAAAAAAAAGACGTTCCCGCCTTATATTGGGCCGTCGCCAGCTGGCTGTCCTGGATGCACATAAGCCACAACAGCGGGGTTGACTCGGTCATTGATTTTCCGAAAATCGAGGCCATGATGGACCGTATGCTGGTGTTGGATGAAACCTACAACTATGGGGCCACCCATGTATTGATGGGCACTTATTATGCCAGCATTCCGGATTCATACGGCGGCATTGCCGAAGGCGCCGAATACCATTTTGAGCAGGCGTTTGATATATCCGATTCCAAGTATTTGTTGTGGCATGTCTTTTATGCCCAATTCTATGCGGTTGAGGCGAAGGACAGGCAGTTGTATACGGAGACGCTGGAAACCGTTATGGCCGCTCCCGAGGATCTGCTGCCAGAGGAGGCTTTTGCAAACCGGATGGCCAAAAAGAAGGCCGAGAAAATGTTGAAAGAGACGGATCTTTTATTTTTGGATTGATTACCAAAACCCGCTAATCAGGCCGCCCCCCCAAGGACTTGATGAAACGATATATCGTCAAAAGACTGCTCTACGCCTTCTTGATCCTGTTTTTGGTATCCATTCTGATTTTTATTATTGCACGGCTGCTTCCCGGCGATCCCATCCAGGCGGCCGCCATGATGAATATGGATCTGGCCAATGAAGATATCATGAACGACCTAAGGGCCCAGTATGGTCTGGATCAACCGGCGCATCTGCAATACGCGTATTGGGTAAAAAATTTTTTTACCGGAAAATGGGGCGTTTCGTTCGGCAGCGGGGAACCGGTTTTTTATATGTTTCTGCGGCGGCTGCCGGTCACCCTGGAGCTTTTTGCCGGCTATGTATTCTGGTCTTTTTTAATCGGTTTTCCATTGGGCGTCATCTCCGCATTCAAACGAAATACCTTTTTGGATGCCTCCATTACCTCAGTGGCGATTACTGGTATTTCAGTGCCCGTCATATGGGAGGCCATCGTGCTGATTTACTTGTTTTCCGTTTATTTTCAGATTTTTCCCCCTTCCGGATATGTACCGTTTTCAGAAAATCCTGTGGAAAACCTGCTTTGCATGGCGATGCCCACCTTTGTGCTGGGCACCCATACGGCCGGGATGTACATGCGGTATGTGCGTTCCAGCCTGCTTGAGGTAATGGGCCAGGATTATATTCGGACCGCCCGGGCAAAGGGGTTGGGAGAAATGGCCGTAATTATGCGCCATGCGGCAAAACCGGCCATGATCCCGGTCGTTACGGTCATCGGGATTGATTTTGCGTACGTGATATCAGGCACTTTTTTAGTCGAATATATGTTTGCCCTGCCGGGATTCGGAAGAATGGGGATCGATGCTATTGCCGCCCGGGACTATCCCGTGATTCAGGCGACGCTGCTTGTTGTGGCGCTATTTATTCTAATGGTCAACCTGGCGGTTGACCTTTTATATGGATATCTGGATCCCCGGGTCCGGTTAAAATAGAGGTTTTCTTATGCGAGACAATACAGCGCGCCCGCTTAAGAGGAAGCATGAAGGCCGGGTAAGCACCATACTGAAGCACAAGATTGCCTTTGCCGGTCTGGTGATTATTATCGCTATGCTCTGCATGGCCGTATTTGCGCCCTATCTTGCGCCCCATGACCCGAATGATCAGGATCTATACCACGTTCTGGAGGGGCCCTCTCGGAAGCATCTGCTGGGAACCGATGACGTGGGGCGGGATCTTTTGTCCCGGGTGATATACGGTGCCCGGATTTCTTTGTTTATCGGCATCGTATCCACATTTTTGTCCGCGCTGCTGGGCAGTGCGTTTGGATTAATTTCCGGGTATAAAGGCGGGCTTTCGGATATGGTGATTATGCGGATTACGGATACATTCATGTGCATGCCGGTAATGGTTATGCTGCTGGTCATTGTGGCCGTAATGGGACCGGGGGTTCAAAACATCATCATCGCCATATCCATTCTCACCTGGACAACATTTGCCAGGCTTATGCGGGGGCAGGTGCTGTATGTCCGGGAGCTTCCGTTTGTCGAAGCCGCCCATGCCGCCGGCGCATCGGAGTTAAGGATCATGTTAAAAGATATCCTGCCCAATGCCATGGCACCCATCATCGTGGCGGTTTCCATAACACTGGGTCGGCATATCATGCTGGAGAGCATCGCCACATTCCTTGGCCTGGGCGTGCAGCCCCCTATCCCGACGTGGGGCAAGGCCCTGCGCGTGGGCTATTCATACCTGGAGATCGTGCCGCTGTTTTCCATCGCGCCCGGCCTGATGATTACCCTTGCCGTGCTGGGCTTTAACTTTTTCGGCGATGGATTAAGGGATGCCCTCGACCCGAGGCTAAGGGGAGAAGGAAAGACATTATAGGAAATCTTGGGAATGGCGCCACTTCTGTCCGTAAACAATCTGAGCACCCATTTTTTTACCGGTAATGGTGTTGTCAAAGCAGTGGATCAGATATCCTATGAGTTAAATGCCGGCGAAACCCTGGGCATCGTCGGAGAGAGCGGATGCGGGAAAAGCGTGTCCGCATTGTCCCTGCTTCGTCTGATCCCGAACCCGCCGGGAAAAATAGTGGGAGGAGAGATCCTGTTTGAAGGCAGGGACCTGCTTAAGGCGAATAAAAAAGAGCTCAGCCATATCCGCGGCAACCGGATCGCCATGATTTTTCAGGAACCCATGACTTCACTGAATCCCGTACATCGGATCGGCTGCCAGGTCAGGGAGCCGTTGATGGTTCACCAAAAAATGAAGAAGCACCGGGCCACCGCTGAGGCGATAGGCGCATTGAAAAAAGTACAGATTCCGGACAGCGAGAGCCGGATTGATGACTTCCCGCATCAGTTTTCCGGCGGAATGCGCCAGCGAGCCATGATTGCCATGGGCCTGACCTGCGCCCCCAAGCTCATCATCGCAGACGAGCCGACCACCGCTTTGGATGTGACCATCCAGGCGCAGCTTCTTTCATTAATGAAGCAACTCACCCGCGAGACCGGGACGGCGCTGATTATTATCACCCATAATTTAGGAATCATCGCGCGTTATGCGGATCGGGTCAATGTGATGTACGCGGGCCGCATTGTTGAAAAAGCGGCTGCTACGGATCTATACAGGCATCCGAAACATCCCTACACAATAGGGTTGATGGCTTCGGTTCCCCAATTGGACCAGGATATAAAATCCCGTCTAACGCCCATAGAGGGGCAGCCGCCGGATCTGGCAGACCTGCCCTCAGGCTGTGCGTTTGCGCCGCGGTGCCGGTTTGCGGTTGAAAAGTGCCGGATGGAGGCGCCGAGGTTAAGGCCGGTTTCCGGGGGGCATGAAATTGCGTGCTGGGTCGATGTCGAATAAAGGGGAAAACATATTGATAGAATTGGATGGGGTGTCAAAGTTTTTTCCCGTCCGCCGCGGCCTCATTCTTAAAGGTAAACGCCGGAAGTTAAAAGCGGTTGACAATGTTACCTTTCACATCAGAAAAGGGGAAACCCTTGGTCTGGTCGGCGAAAGCGGATGCGGAAAAACCACCATGGGGCGGCTCATCATGCATCTCGAAGAGGTGACACAGGGTAGGATAAGATTTGGCGGAAAAGACATTACCCATCCGACAAAGGCGCAAAACCGGGGCTTAAAAAAAGAGATGCAGATGATTTTCCAGGATCCGTTCGGTTCATTAAACCCCCGGATGACCGCAGGCGACATCATCGGTCAGCCGCTTCGCATTCACCGGATGACCGGGAGCCGTTCGGAATACCGGGAGCGGGTCGAGCATCTAATGGAAAGCGTGGGCCTGCATCCGGCAATGTCGGACCGGTATCCGCATGAGTTTTCCGGCGGGCAGCGCCAGCGGATCGGTATCGCCCGGGCGATATCCGTCGATCCCCGGTTTATCGTATGCGACGAACCGGTTTCCGCGCTGGATGTATCCATCCAGGCACAGATTATCAACCTCCTGGAACAGCTTCAGCAGGAGCTCGGCCTGACCTATCTGTTTATCGCCCATGATCTGGCCGTAGTCAGACACATCAGCGACCGCATTGCCGTGATGTATCTCGGCGGCATTGTCGAGGTAGCAAGCCGATCTGATCTCTATTCGCATCCGAAACACCCGTATACCCGGGCGCTGCTATCAGCCGTGCCGATTCCGGACCCGGAAGCAGAGGTCAAAAGAGAATCATTCGAGATCAAAGGTGAAGTGCCGAGCCTTGAGAATCCTCCCCGGGGCTGTAAATTTCATCCCCGGTGTCCGCGGGCGATTCCTGTTTGCCACAAGGAGGCGCCGCTATTGAGACGACAGGGGGGCGGTGATCACTGGGTAGCGTGTCACAATGCTTGAATTTACTGCGTTTTGATCTTAATCTAAGCTTTAAAGATGATGCCTTAGAGTAAGAGTAAGATTAAGAGTAAGAGTAAGAGTAAGACATAGAAAACGGAGCCTTTATGAAACCCATTTTTAAGAGATTTGAATTAACGGTGCTGTTTTTAATGCTTCCCCTGTTGTTCGTCTCTCCGGTTTTCGCCGATTCCGCCGAAGAATACGATCCGGATGGCTGGCGGGTCTGGGGAGAGGATTATTGGCCGACAGAACCGGTTCGGGGCGGCATTGCCCGGGCGGCTTCCCCGATCTACATTGGCCTGATGAATCCGAACCACTTTCCGGTACTGGATTGGTTTTCCATAAGCCATATGTATGAAAAGCTGATCAATTCAGACGCCCGCCAGCGGCCGACCATTCCTTGGCTGGCAACATCATGGGAATACCTGGATGATGTGACGGTGCGGATGAAGCTTCGGGAAGGCGTGCGTTTCCATGACGGCACAAAGTTTAACGCGGAAAGCCTTAAATATCAGATGGATTGGGTGATGGACGATAAAAACCACGCCTGGACGCGGATCTGGCTGGAACCTCTGGAATCCGTTGAAATTGTTGATGAATATACCGTCAAGTGGCATTTCAAGCGACCTTGGGGGGCTTTCCTGGGGACCATGGCGAGCGTGCCTGGATTTATGATTTCCAAACAAGCGCTTATGGCAGACAGCGCTATAAATGAGCTTAAAATGTTGAAACGGCTGATTGTCACCGCGGAGCGAAAGGTTGAAGAGGCGAGGGATGCTGCTGAAAGTGCCGGTGACAAGGGCCCCTCGTTTTCCGAAGGAGCGCGGGAGAAGGTTAAAAAGGCGGAAACCTACTTGAAGGATCTTGAAGCCCGGAAAAAGGAAGCCCAAAAACTGGCCAAAGGCGCCCGGTCGCTTGATAGCTATCCCGTAGGCACCGGTCCGTTTACACTTGAAGAGGCCAGCTATGGCAATTATATTAAATTAAAAAGGAACCCGGACTGGTGGTTTGGAAAAAGCATCGGCAGGCCGGAAATGCCTTATTTTGATGGCATTAAAGTAACCGTCATTCCGGATCCATCGGTTCGTATGGCCAATTTGAAAGCCGGAAAGATAGATTTTACCATTCTCACCCCCCGGCAATACAGGATGGTTAAAAATGATTCAAACATCGATGTCAACGTTTATCCGTTCGATATGCTGTTTTACCTCGTCTTGAACCATGCCCGGGGGCCGTGTAAGGATATTCGCGTCAGAAAGGCGATTTCACACGCCATTGACAGAAAGGCGCTGGTCGTCGGCACCCAATTCGGTCAGGCGAGGGTCGCCACCTGTCTTTACCCGGGTGAGCACTGGGCCCACAACCCCAACTTGGATCCCGTAACATATGACCCCGAGTTGTCCAAAAAACTCCTGGCCCAAGCCGGTTATCCAAATGGGCTGACATTAACGGGGTTTTCCTTGAATATCCCGGAGACTCAGACCTTTTCAAAGGCGGTGATGGGCATGCTGGCGGATGTGGGGATTGACTGGAAACCGGCTTTTCTCGGCGTTACCGGAATGGCCGAGCCCTTTAAGCGGCTCGATTTTGATATTATCGGCGCCATCTACCCATTGGTCCAGGAGCCGGACCATATCGCATCCTTTATATACAAGCCGGACAGCTTTTTTAACAAAGGGCGAAGCCACAATGAAGAAGCGATCGAACTGATTAAAGCCGGTCGAAAAACGGTCGATTTTCAAAAGCGAAAACAGATCTATCATGAACTGGAAAAAGTTCTTTATGAAAACTATGAAGACGTCTGGCTGTTTTACCCCAACGCCATCCTGGCCACCAATAAAAATTTTGAGGGGTTTAACAACGAGCTGTTTAAAAAATACGGGGAGGGCTATTATTTTTCCCACCCCATGTGGTTTAAGGACGGGCATCCTTAGCCCCGTTCTGCCCCACATAGCCTTTGCCTTTTTCTTGACTTGACCACTTTATTTGACTATTTTATGAAAAAAGGAGGTGGTCACATGAAGACAATGGCCATTAGTGAATTTAAGACACATGCGTTAAAGATACTAAACGAGGTTGCAAAATCCCAAGAAACCATCGTCATAACGAAAAGAGGCAAGCCACTTGCTCAAGTCGTACCTTATCTTAAATCTGGACAGAAGCCGATGCCAGGCAAACTCGTAGATGCTTTTGTTTTCGAAAAGGATATAGTCTCTCCGCTTGGTGAAGGATTGTGGGAAGCATCTCAATGAAATATCTGCTCGATACGCATACCTGGGTTTGGTGGAATATGCGCCCCCAAAATCTGTCGCGGAAAGTCGCAAAACTGATTGAAAATGAAGAAGGATATGATGAGCTTCTTTTATCTGCAATTTCACCTTGGGAATTCAGTAAGCTTCTGGAAAAAGGCAAGATTGGTATTTCCTGCAACCCTGAGGAATGGATCAGTACCGCTTTGGAAATGCCAAAACTCAGATTTGTCCATCTTACACCCATGGTAGCCTATCGCTCAACAGTACTTCCAAAACCTTTCCATGACGATCCAGCAGATCAGATAATTGTGGCAACTGCGAGGGAAGAGAATGCAAAGATTCTTACAAAGGATAAAAGAATTTTAAATTATCAATATGTTCAGAGTCTTTGGTAAAAAAGGGCTAAGTCGGCAAAGGGGAGCTGGGCATAGTCGTCAACATAGGTCCATTCCACCGGTTGCGCCGGCTTTTCGCCGGGCGGGTCATGGTTCCGGGTGTCCCACAGGCCCAGGTGTTTTAATATCATCTCTATGATATCGGCCGTCTCGATAAACGCGATGATTTTCATGTTTCCTTGGCATTTCGGGCACAACAGGGGATCCACCTGATAGATTTTCTGTATCAGCTGCGCCCATTTCCGCCGCATGGCCGAAGGTGTCAGTGTTGGCGCCATCATGGCCGGCACATTGTTATCGACCCCGGCCTTTTTTCGCATGCCGCGGGCCTTATTCGAGTAATAGCCGTAATAGCGCACCATCTGCTCCCGCCGGTGGGGGATATGCGTTGTGAGCTGGGCCAGCCAGTCAAGGGCATCAAAGGCTTTTGAAGTCCGGCCGTCTTTGGATTCATAGATGACCTTGGCCGTGCCGGTTTGGGTGTCATCGGCGGGGATATAGGTCATTCGCTCGGAGGAGAAGGAGGCCCGGATAATGTATCGGGCCAGGTTCTCAAAAATACCGTTGCGGCGGCATAAACCGGTTTTTACGAAGCCGTAAAATTTGACATACTGAAAAATCAGGGCTTAGTTTATCGATGAATCAAAGCAATCAAACTCATTCTGCAAACGGAGCACACAATGAAAGAATTCACGCGCGAAGAACTGGCTGCCTTCAACGGTAAAGAGAACGAAAAAATCTATGTAGCATACAAAGGAAAGGTCTATGATGTCAGTGAGAGCAAAATGTGGAAGGGCGGCCTTCATATGAAGCGCCATAGTGCCGGCAATGACCTGACCACGGATATCCAGGCAGCTCCCCATGACCCTGATGTCCTGGAGCGGCACCCCCAGGTCGGCATTTTGAAAAAAGAGACCGGCGCCGAGGAAATAAATATACCGGAATCTTTATCGGTTCTCCTTGAGCGAATACCCATGCTCCGCCGGCATCCTCACCCCATGACCGTCCATTTCCCTATTGCCTTCATGCTTGCAACCACTGTGTTCACGGTTCTTTATCTGTTAACCGGAATTGCCGCCTTTGACACCACCGTGTTTCATTGTCTCGGCGCCGGGGTTCTCTTCTCCCTCGTGGCCATTGCTACCGGATGGTACACCTGGTGGCTCAACTACCTGGCAAAACCGCTGCGGCCGGTCAAAATCAAGAAGCGGGTGTCAATCCTGATGCTTATGGTTGCGGCCGCTGCTTTTGCCATGCGCGCTGCAGTTCCGGACATCCTTCTGAATTTTCGCGGAATCAGCGTCATTTACCTTATTCTGGTGATTTCCGTTTTCCCGCTGGTCACGGTTATCGGCTGGTATGGGGCGGCATTGACCTTTCCGGTGGAGAAGGAATAAAAAGATTATGCGACAAAAAAAACCGGATACCCACTTCCCTGTGGATATCCGGTGTTATTAATTTCGCGCGTTCCCATAGATCGTGACAGGGAACGCATTATATCAGTTTATTTAATTTCAATTTGTCGCGCTTTTTGTTTTTCCGATTTTGGAACCGTCAGTTTGAGAATGCCGTCGTTATAAGTGGCTTCAATATTGTCCTCGTCAACAGGGCCCGGTATTCGAAAGCTCCGTTCAAATACCCCGCCAACTCTTTCTGCACAGTGACAGCATTCCCCTGCTTCGCTTTCTTTTAGTTTGTTGCCTTTGACATTCAGCATGCCGTTTTCATACCTGATATCCATGGACTGAACATCCAAACCCGGTATCTCAAGGGTCATCCGGTAATGCTGTTCGGTCTCAGCAATATCTGCAGGTGGTACGAAACCTTGGGCGACGCAAACATCCTCAAAAGAAATCCGCCCACGCATATAGTCAAAGCAGTCCGAAAGATCGAAAGCAACTCCACCTGACGGCAATTGATCGACAACACATTCCATCATAGTGGCCACCTCCTTTCCGCTGCATATATGATTTAATCCAGGTCTCATTGACCCTGCCTTTAAAATAAGAAGATACCTCATGACTTCAAGGCCGACTCAAGGATTTTTTAACAGATCATCCCCCACCCCTTCTCAAGAAATTCCATTTTCTGTGAGAGGCGCCTTGAAGCTTTTTTGCCGCAGCGGTCAGGGCTTTTGCGGCTTCATCGATTTCCTGCCGTGTGCTCATGCGGCCAGTGCTCAAGCGGATGGTACCCTTGGCCCACTGCTGATCCATTGCCATGGCCGAAAGCACGTGTGAGAGGGCAACCGTGTCGGAGTGGCAGGCAGCCCCGGCTGACGCGGCCACCTTGTCTTTTATTTCATCCAGGACGCGGTTTGCTTCCAGGCCGTAAAACGAAATGCTGGAAGTGTTGGGCAGCCGGTGCTCCGGGTGGCCGTTTATTTTTGATCCGGAAATTTCACCGGTAACCGCCTCTTCCAGCCGGTCCCGAAGCGCCTGCATGTGAGCGGCGTTTTTTTCCAGGTTCCTTTTCGCTGTCTCACAGGCTTTTCCCAGCCCTGCAATCATGGCCACGTTTTCAGTTCCGGCCCGCCGCCCGGCTTCCTGGCCTGCGCCGTGGCAGAAGGGGTCAAGCGCCAGGCCGCCTTTGATGTACAGCGCACCGATGCCTTTGGGGGCATAGAGCTTGTGGCCTGCGATGCTCAACAGCGAAACTCCGAGGCTGCCCGGTTCCGTAATAATTTTCCCAGCTGACTGGGCCGCATCCGTGTGCATGAGAATGCCGTTCTTTTCGGCAATCCGGGCGATTTCCGCAATCGGCTGAATGGTGCCCACCTCGTTGTTTGCATGCATAAGGGAAATCAGGACGGTGTCGGACCGGATTTCGGATTCCAACCCGGCGGCCGACACCCGGCCGGTTTCATCCACTGGCAGATACCTTGCCTCAAATCCTTTCGTTTCCAGAAAACGAAAAACTTCAAGCACCGAGGGATGCTCCACCTGGGATGTTATGATGTGTCTGCCCCGCTCCCTGCAAAGCATGGCGGCGCTCTTTATTGCATGGTTGTTTGATTCCGTGCCCCCGGAAGTAAAAAGGATTTCTTCCGGCCGGCAGCCCAAAAGCCCGGCCACCTGCGCCCGGGCAGTTTCAACTGCCCGCCTGGGCGCCGTGCCATAGACATGCGAACTGGACGGATTGCCGAACTCGGTTTCCAGAAACGGCCGCATGGCCTCAATGACTGCGGGGTCATGCGGAGTCGTGGCATTGTAATCAAGATAGACGGGCAGTTGCATGGGATTTATCCTGGTTGCGGGGTTTATGCTTGATATGACCTGAAGCCTTTGATTCAAATTTATCTTAAAATGTTTTTCTTATTGATAAAATATTAATCATCATATCGCATAAAACTTGCAGTGTATTCAGATTTTTTGGGTTTTCCAACTCATAATAGATGAAACACCCTCACGCACCATTCAAGCAAGTGCCTGACTTACCATCATTATCAAACAAAAATAAGAGGTGGCGAATAAACGGAAACGGCGGTCTTCCTGACTTTTACTCCCTTGAAAAGTTTGCATATCGATCCTATGTTTAAGTTACTTTCCGCAGAAATGCCGCAGAGGCATCAAGCGCTTCCAAGGAACTCGGCAATATTGAAAATTATTTTGAAGACTTCCGCTGCTGTCATTCCGAGGAACGAAAGTGACGAGGAATCTTGTATGTTCAAGATTTCTCGCTGCCGCTCGGATATACCGGATGCACAAACAGCGCATTTCACATATCACTTCCTGATGGGTTATTGATATTTTAACCTAAATTGAGGCGTTGTTCAAACCCATCCGTTTGCGGAAAATAAGAAGGAAGGGATACACCGTGCCATGGGAATAAACAGTATACCGGCAGTCCATTTCGGAACAACCGGGCAGATAGTCACCCGTGTGGGATTAGGCGGCGAAGGGGTTTTGCGAACAACCGGAAAAACCGAAGCAGCCCATCGGGTCATCCGTTCGGCGATCGCCGAGGGCATCACCTATTATGACAGCGCGCGCGTTTATTCGGACAGCGAGCTTTATTACGGCGGGATATGGCAGCATGATCCGCAAGAAAGGCGCCGTATTTTTCAAACCAGCAAATCGGCAAGCAGGGACAAAAACGAGGCGCGAAAAGACCTCGAGGAAACCCTGCAGCGGCTTCACGTTGATTATCTGGACCTCTGGCAGATCCATGATGTTCGAACCTTTGAGGAATTGGCCGTGATATCCGGCCCCGGCGGGGCGCTTGAGGCCTTTGTGGAAGCTAAAGAAGAAGGTAAAACACGGTTTATCGGGGTTACCGGACACCATGACCCCGACGTTCTTGCCCGGGCGGTTAAAGAATTGCCCGTGGATTCGGTCATGCTTCCGGTCAATCCCGTTGAAGAGGTACTGGGCGGCTTCCTGACCCGAACGCTTCCGGCGGCGCTGGATAAAGGAATCGCTGTGATCGGCATGAAAATTTTCGGGGCCGGGCATTACATAGCGCCGCATCTCGGGGTGACCCCTGAATTGCTGTTGCGTTATGCCTTAAGTAAAGCGATAAGCGTTGCGATCGTCGGCTGTTCAAACGATTCCGAAGTGCAAACCCTTGCTGCCACCGGTCGCATCGAAGATCCGCTTGACAAGACCGAATTACGCGATCTTATTGCGCCCTTTAAGGCGGATGCCCGGCGGATCGCATTTTACCGCGGGGTTATTTAGTGCCGGCGGGATCCTTCCACCCGCGCTAATCCGTTATATCCCGCGCCCAACTCATGGCCGCGGCAACCGAGGGAAAACCCATGGTGGAAGTCAGTACAACCAGGGCGTGATGGATTTCCTCACGGCTTGCCCCTGATTTGAGGGCCCTGCGGGCATGGCTGTGCACGGCCCCTTCGAGCCTCAGGGCGGCAGCAGCGGCCATCTGGATCAATTCCACCGTTTTTCCGTCCAGGGGGCCTTCCGCACGGGCTGCCTGGCCAAGCTCGGAAACCGCCTTCATCAGCCTGGGATGTTCAGACTCCATTACCTGGTAGTTTTTGGGCATTTCTTTTTCAGCCATTTTTTCTGCTCCTTTTTAAAATCCGGGCAATGTTATCCCCCGGTTTTGGTTACCATGTTTTTAAGGGGCCTTAATGCAAGTATTCCTTTTGATTGCGATGTGTCAAATAGAACCTACCCAGGGCTATTCCGCTTTGGTGGAACTGCAAAAACTGGACAGACTAAAAATGCCTGTATCTTAAAACCGCTTTTTTGACCCTAAAAAGGTAGAAGTCCTGCTACCTATGATTGATCTCATCAAACCGCCGGTGCCATCATATCCTGGAACCCTTCGACCGGGGCTCCCAAGCCATCTGCCATGCGATCCATGAAATTAAACAATGCGGCTACGGCAATGGCTTCGAATAGCTCTTCTTCTGTTAACCCTTCATCTCGAAGTTCCTGGATTCTGCCTTCATGAATTTTGTAGGAATGAAGCGTGATCGTCTCTGCCAGACGAAGCAGTTTTTTGGTTTTGTCGTCTATTAAATTCGTGCCGTCTATGTCTTCGAGTATGGTTTTGACCTCATTTTTTGTGAAGCCCTGCGCCATCGCCATAGCGCTGTGCGCATCCACGCAGTAGGCGCATGCATTCAATTTGGATACATAAGCAGCGACAAGCTCTTTGGTGCTTCTCGGCAATGCATGCGTTTCTATCATTAAACGGTTGACATAATCCACAAGTGGTCCCAGCAAGTCCGGCCTTATGCCCTGGGCCTCAAATACCTTTGGAACTGTCTGGAACATGGACGACAACGTGTCATAGACATTCTGCAGTTGTTCGCCGGCGTTCTCCGGCGCTGTGGTTTGGATGAAAAAGCTCATTGCGAAATCCCCCTTTCCTTAAAGTCTTTCAGGCGGCATTTGACAATAACGGGACTGTATATTTAAAGTTTAAGAATGATGCAAAACCACAGCAAAAATTTATTTCAAATCGGTAAAATCACCAAAAAGCAAGGGCTTCGGTAAAAACTGTCAGATGCTGCTTGGAAAATGATGAAACAAAGCTTTCAAACCGCAAATACCATCCTTTATCATACTTCCATGAAGGAAATCGCCGGATTTGCAAAGGTCAAGGCCGAGTTTATTTCCGAAAATTTTCCGGCCTGGACTGCAGTGGGCGTCACCGAACTGGTGATGCCGGAGCTGCTCTGCGAAATCCGGGCCACGGCTGTCATCAAAAGCGGGGCCGGCGCCTGATGCGTCTGTCTGTCTGAAATTTTTCTTCCCTTCTTTCAGCTGCGAAATCTTATCCAAAATTTTGGCGAATTGATTTAGGTCAAATCAATGGTCAAATATGTGGTGTAAAAAAGAGTAAGCTGGTTGCCGGTTGTTTGACGCGCCGGAATTTACCGATATGTTTATAGGATAAAAGATGTTTGTTGGTGGTTTTGCAACCTGATTAATCACCCCTTTAATGGAGGGCTTCATGTCCCGGGACAACCCTTTTCTTTCGCTTCGCTTCCTGCGCCCCAAACCCAAAGACGGTTCCTGCAGTGAAACCTCCCTTTCTGCCGGGCATGCGGCAGAGCGCTGCGGCCAGCGGGAATGGGAGGATTTTTACCGCGCCCGCTGGCAGCATGACAAGACCGTGCGCACCACCCACGGGGTCAACTGCACCGGATCATGCGCCTGGGACGTGCACGTGAAAAACGGCATGATCGTCTGGGAGGTGCAGGCAACGGATTATCCGGGCTGCGGTGCGGCCATGCCGGATCACGAGCCCCGGGGATGCCCCAGGGGCGCCACGTTTTCCTGGTATACCTACAGCCCGGTGCGGCTCAAATACCCTTATATCCGCTCGGCCCTGGTGGATATGTGGCGGAAAGCCTTAGATGATCACAAAGACCCGGTTTATGCCTGGCAGGCAATCGCAGATGACCCGGAAAAGGTCAAAGCCTATCAGAAGGTCCGGGGCAAGGGCGGACTTGTCCGGGTGTCCTGGGATGAGGCCGCAACCCTGGTGGCCGCGGCCCTGGTGCACACCATCCAGAAATACGGGCCGGACCGGGTGTTCGGGTTCACCCCCATTCCGGCCATGTCCATGGTCTGCTACGCCTCTGGGGCCCGGTTTCTTTCATTGATCGGCGGGTCCATGATCAGCTTTTATGACTGGTACGCGGATCTTCCGCCGGCCTCGCCGCAGATATGGGGCGATCAGACAGACGTGCCCGAAAGCGCGGACTGGTACGAGGCCGCCTACATGATCGTCTGGGGCACAAATCTTCCCATGACCCGGACCCCGGATGCACATTTTTTCACCGAGGCCCGGTACCGGGGCGCGCAGGTGGCCGCGGTGGCCCCGGATTACCCGGAATACGTGAAATTCGCAGACTCCTGGCTGCCGGCCCGGGCCGGAACCGACGGGGCCCTGGCCATGGCCATGACCCACGTGATCTTTAAGGAATTCTACCTGGACCGGCCCTCGGCATATTTCACCCAATACGCCAAGTCCTATACAGACCTGCCGTTTCTGGTGCGCCTGGATGAAGAGGCTTCCGAAGGCTGGCTGCCGGGGCGGTTCCTGCGAGCAGCGGACCTGGGCCTGGATATGAACAATTCGGAGTGGAAACCCATGTGCTGGGATGCGGGATCTGACAAAGCAGTGGTGCCAAACGGCAGCATCGGCTTTCGCTGGGGCGAGCAAGGCCGCTGGAACCTGCACCCGGTGGATGCCCAAACAGATGCGCAAATCGATCCCTGCTTAAGTTTTGCCCAATCCAATCAGAGCTGGTGCAAAACCCGGTTTCCGATATTTGCCTTTACCGGCGCAGGCGCCCGCACCGGATATGTGCCGGCAAGGAAAATCGATACAGATGCGGGCGAAATCCGGGTGACCACGGTATTTGACCTCATGGCCGCAAACCTGGGCCTGATGCCGGAAAATGCGGCAGGTTTTCCCTCTGACGCGGATACAAGCGATTATCCCGCAGACTACCAGGACCCCAAACCCTACA
>JAGYOX010000140.1 GCA_018399235.1 Desulfobacterales bacterium
ATCCAGAACAGGCTGTGTGAACTTGATCATAATCGGCGGCCCGCAGACAATGGCATATGTATCGTCATCCGCCTTAGGTGCTTCCTGCTCCGTCACCGCAGGCACAAATCCGGTATGATGCTTCCAGTTTGGATCATCAGTGCCGTCAACGGTGATATGCATGTTCAGATCGTCGCGCTCGGACCATGCCTCCAATTCGTCTTTATAAAGCAGCATTCCGGGCGAACGGGCGCCGTAAATAACATGGATGTCCTTGAATTTTTCTCTGTTTGCCGGATCAATCATATAGACGATGGAGGAGCGAAGCGTAGTAAAGGCAAATCCGCCCCCGACAATCACGACATTTTTGCCCCTCAGGGTTTCCCATGGAAAAGAATTCCCCAAGGGGCCGCGGATGCCCATGATATCCCCCTCTTTCATGGAGTGCAGGTAGCTGGTGACCTTGCCGGTCTTAAAAATGGTGAATTTAACAAACCCTTTTTCAGTCGGCGAGGATGCAATACCAATTGGTATTTCCCCCAGGCCGGGGATGGATAGTTCGGCAAACTGGCCGGCCCGATAGGCAAACCGTTTTTCATCCTCCGGGTCAAGGAATACAAACTTAAATGTTTTTAAACTTCTATCTTCGGTTTCGGTGATGATTTCATCAATCCGAACCGGATATGGATAATATGGATTTTGCACGGTTAATCCCCCTTGGCTGCTAATCTATACTGACGTCACTTCACAAACGCAGGATTCAGGATCATAGCTGTTCATCATGTTGCATACGCGGCGGATATCAATGTTAACGGGGCACATCCGGACGCAACGGCCGCATCCCACGCATTGAATCCCGTTGTCGTATTTGTCCACATAGTATTTTAATTTATGCATGAATCGCTGGCGAACGCGATCAACCTTGCTGCCCCGGGGATTATGGCCGGAGGCATGAAGGGTAAACAGCGGCGACATGCAGGTATCCCAGTTCCTAATCCGGACACCCTGTTTCCCATAGGTTTCGTCCTGGATGTCAAAACACCAGCAGGTGGGACAAACATAGGTACATGTGCCGCAGTTGATGCATGAGAAGGCGACCTCCTCCCAGAACGGGGCTTCATAAAGATCCAGCATTTTCTGGCTTTTTAGGTTATCCGTGCCGACCTTGGATGTCACTTTGGATTCAGCCGCTGATTTCAGTTCTTCGATCCGGCCTTCAGCCGATGGGTCCGCCTCGGTGGTCCACCCTGCGGCTGAAAAGAGTTTTTCGCCTTTTTCCGTTAACAATTTGGCCAGGTAATGATCACCGTCATCTATGACCAGTGCGTCCAGCCCCTGTTCATCGAATGGGCCGGTGCCGGTACTGGTGCAGAAACAGGTGGGACAGGGATCATTACAGGCCAGCCCGATAAATGTCGACTTTTGGTATTCCTCCACCCAATATGGGTCTTTATAATACGGCGTATCAAAATTCCGTTTGACGAGGATAAAGGAATACGCGTCGCATGGACGAATGCCGATAACCGCTTTGGGTGTCTTATCTTTTTCGTCCTCCTTTAGTATGCCATATTCTTCACTGTTTTTATCCAGGGTATACCGGAAGAGGATTTCAGACTGGGGGTAGACGATGGACTTGGGCGAGAGCCGGGTATTTTGAAAGTTAAAATCCGGCGCCTCACCTTTTTCCAAATCTTTGAAGTCATGAAAGAGATCGTTTTTGACCGGGGCAAAAACGCGATATCCTTCCTTTAATTTTTCAATGCCGCTTGTCCATTGGCTTTTATCGATTTGAACGATCTTCATTGGGTATCGCCTTTAGTTTTAACAGTTTGTTTTTTCTTCAGTAGATCCATACTATTTGATAAAGTCTTCCGGGTCATTCGGCCGATAGGTATCCAGCGGCGGCCTTTCCTCAGCGGTTAAACCGGCTTCCCAGCCGTAAAGCTCATAGCAGTCTTTGTTGAGCTTTTTAGTGAACTCTCTGATTTTAATCCCCATGGGACAGACCCGTTCGCATGCGCCGCAGTCCGTACAGCGGCCGGCGCAATGATAGGCCCGCAGCCAGTGAAATGTCCGGACGTCAATCGGGTCCTGGCTTTTCCCCACCCATTGCGGATCCGATTCGTCTACGAAGCAAACCGGGCAGTAACAGAGCGGACATGCATTGCGGCAGGCATAGCAACGGATACACGTGGAAATGAGGTCGTCAAAATAGTCCCACTTTTCCTCAGGACTCATGGCCTCAATTTCCCTGACCGATGCAAACATGTCCGTATCCGTCTGCTCTTCCACCGGCTCGGCAATCATTTCATCGTATATGACGGGATTGCGGTGGCTGCAGTCAGCACAGTTCTGCTGCAGGACATCCGCCTTGTTAAAGTTTTTGGTATCGCCATTGACGGTTTTCACGGTGATGGTATCTCCGTCTTCCTCTACGTCGCTGATTTCGCCGTCCACCATTTTGGGGAGTTTATGTCGATCCACCATGCCTGTGCAGGGCACGCCGATGATATAGACCTTCTCCCGCTTTATTTTATTTTCAACGATATGGTTGACGATATTGCGGGAGTCGCATCCCTTGGCCACGATGCCGACTTTATCCTCCCGATCCGTGAGATAATTGGCCAGGTTTAGCCCACAGTGGCTGTCCCAGATCAATGCTTCGGCTTCTCCTGCCGATTTGGCATAATGCGGCTGGTTCATCATGGGCACGCTGCCTTTTCGGTAGCCGATGACCATGTCGACTTTGCCTTCTTCCAGAAGCCGTTTGGCGGCTTCTTGTATTTTGTCCGTATAGCTTGTCATTTTTAATCAACCTTGGGTTCGGTTTTTACATATTTTTTAGTCGGGTCCAGGGCCTTGACTTCCTCAGTGATTTTTTTGGCTACATCGACGAACTTGGTGGATTCAGCCGAGGAAACCCAAGAAAATTGGAGCCGGCCGGGTTCAATGCCCGTATGCTCCAACAGGTTTTTTAACAGGTTGAATTTTCTTCTGGCATAGTAATTACCTTCCAGGTAATGGCATTCACCGGGATGTCACCCGGAGACCCATACGGCATCCGCTCCTTGACGAAGCCCCGCCAGAATGAATTTGGCACTCATGCGGCCGGTGCATGGAATCCGGATGACCCGGATATTCGTGGGATATTCCATCCGGCTGACGCCGGCCAGGTCGGCGGCGCCATAGCTGCACCAATTGCATAAAAAGCTTAAAATTTTTGGTTCCCTATCAGACATCTGCGCTGATCTCCTTGGTTACCCCCGGGCCACATTATATTCCGGGGTAATTTTATTAGGTTAAATCGCTTCATCCATTTCAAAAATCTGGGACATAATCTGATCCGTATCAAACCCTTTCAAGTGAATGGCGCCGGATCGACAGGATGCCACACAAAGACCGCATCCCTTGCAGAGCGCCGGGTTGATTTGGGCTTTTCCGGCAAAGCGGCCTTCTTCTGCAAAAGATGGTGCAGAATACGGACAGACTGAAACGCAGACCCCGCAGGATGCGCATTTTGTGGGATCCACCTCGGCGATGGTGCCGCTGCTGTGTATAGAATCTTGTGAGAGCAGGGTAACCGCCCGGGAAGCCGCAGCTTTTGCCTGGGCGATGGATTCATCGATGGGTTTCGGGTAATGGGCCATGCCGCAAAGATAGACGCCATCGGTGGCAAATTCCGCCGGTCCCAGTTTGGCGTGGCGCTCAATGAAGAACCCGTCCTCATTCATTGGCACCTTGAAGAAGTTGGCCAACTTCTCGTCAGCGCTGGGAATAATGGCGGTCGCCAGAGTCAGCAGATCCACGCTCAATTCAATGGGGCGGTTCAGGATATGGTCAGTGACCGTTATCGATATGCCATCCTTTTTTACCTCGACCTGTGGCTTATCATCCAGGGAGTAACGGATAAATATAACGCCTTCCTGCCTGGCCTGCTTGTATAAATATTCCTTTTCCCCATAGGTCCGGATATCCCGGTAGAGTATGTAGACGTTCATTTCCGGGTTCCGCCGTTTGAGCTCAAGCGCGTTCTCAATGGAATGGGTGCAGCAGACCCGGGAGCAATACATACGGCCGGGTTCCCTGGAACCGACGCACTGGATAAAGGCGGCGTCGTTTATTTTTTCAAGCCCGGCCTCGTTTTCATTGAATTTTTTATCCAGTTCAAGGCTGGTTAGAATTCGGGGATCTTCGCCGTATCCGTATTCCGTCGGTATATAGGGAACAGCGCCGGTGGCAAGAACGGCAGCGCCGTGCTCCAGTTGTTCCTCTTTACCGTTTTCCGAAAGCGTCGTCTGGAAATTGCCGACAAACCCATCCACATTTTGAATCTCCGTGTTCAGATGGAGATGGATGAGATCATGCTGCCGGACACTTTCTATCAGCTTATCCAGGTTTTCCGAAACCGATTCGCCCTTGGCCGTATGATAAAGGTTGACTCCCTGGCCGCCCAAATGATCGGATTTTTCAATCAAATGGGTTTCAAAACCTTGATCAGCCAAACTTTTGGCGGCAGCCATGCCTGAAATACCTCCGCCCACAACCATTGCTGTGTGGTTGATCGGAAGTTCACTTTCTTCAAGGGGCTGCATGCGGGCTACCTTGGCAACCGCCATGCGGACGAGATCCTTGGCCTTTTCAGTGGCAAGTTCCGGGTTATTCTTATGAACCCAGGAGTCCTGATTCCGAATGTTGGTCATCTCAAAGAGGTATTTATTCAATCCGGCATTGATAAGCGTTTCCTGAAAAAGCGGTTCATGCGTTTTCGGCGTACATGCGGCCACCACAATGCGGTTTAGTTCTTTTTCGGCAATGATCGCCGACATGTTGTCCTGGGTATCCTGGGAACAGGAAAACAGGTTCTCATCAACAAAGTCGACATAGGGAAGCCCCTTGGCATATTCCACAACCGCCGGCACATCGACTACGCCGGCGATGTTGATGCCGCAGCGGCAGACAAATACACCAATTTTTGGACGTTCACCGATAATATTGCGCTCCGGGACGACCTCTTTTTCCTTGGTTCTTGTATTGCGGGCCTTTGCTATGACTTCAGCGGCCGCTGCCGCTGCGGCACTGGAATCAATGACGGATTGCGGGATGTCCTTGGGACCCTGGAATGCACCGCAGGCGAAAATCCCCTCCTTGGAGGTTGAAACCGGTGAAAAGGTCTTGGTGTCGCAGAAATTGCCCGGGGTTAGCTCAATGCCCAGCTTCTGGGAGAGCTCGATAAGCTCGGGTGCGATTTCCAGTCCTATGGAGAGAACCACAAGGTCAAACCTGTCGGTCACGGGCTCACCGTTTTCAGTGACATAACGGAGTTCCAGTTCATCCGTATCGGCAACGGGATTGATCGTATGGATGCGGCTGCGGACGAAGTTGACACCGCTTTTGGTTTTGGCGTCCTCATAAAATTTTTCAAAGTCTTTGCCCGGCGTCCGCATATCCATAAAAAAGATGGAACAGTCAAGGTCATCGCCGGCGTGCTCTTTGGCAATAACAGCCTCTTTAATGGCATACATACAGCAGACCGATGAGCAGTAGGCGTTATTGCACCGGTTCATATCCCTTGAGCCCACACACTGCAACCAGGCGATTTTTTTGGGTTCCTGGTGGTCGGAGAGCCTGACCAGGTGCCCGCCCGTTGGCCCTGAAGCCGAAAGCATCCGCTCCATCTCCATGGAGGTGATCACGTTCGGATGGTTGTAGTTGTAAAAATCCAGTTTGGAGGGATCATAGGGTTGAAACCCGGGCGCCAGAATGACCGATCCAACGTTTAACTCCACGGTTTCATCTTCCATGGTGTGGTCTATGGCGTTTACGGGGCAGATATCCGCGCATATCTGACAGCCGCCGGTTTTAAAATGCATGCATACATCCCGGTCAATGGCCGGGGTGTTGGGAACGGCCTGGGGATAGGGCACATAAATAGGCTTGCGCCCCTTTAGCCCCACATCATATTCCGATTTAATTTTTTCCGGTTGGCGCGTTGTAATCAGCTCATTGATTTTGTCCAGGGTAATGTGGCCGGTGGGACAGAGAAAGGCACAGGCCCCGCAGCCCTGGCAAATATCTGTTTGTAAATGAAAAGGGGTGTCTACCTTTAGGTCCAGTCCACGGCTGGTCAGAGTGATGGCGCTGTTTCCCATTTTTTCGCAAACGCGCGTGCAAAGGCCGCACAGAATACAGGTATTATCCTCGGTTTCAAAACGGGGCTTCTCGATCCCATATTTTTTTGCCAGCTCTTGGATAACGGGGACATCCGGGCATCTGGCCAGAAGCATTTCAACGATCAGTTTACGCCCCTCATGCACCAGCTCCGTGTCCGTCTGAACCTCCATCCCTTCCCAGATGGGATAGTTGCAGGCAGTGACAAATTTTGTCCGGCGGCCGTCAAAGAGCTCGACCGTACACAGCCGGCACATGCCCGCCGGTTCAAGGGCCTTATGGTTGCATAGCGTTGGGATATAGACACCGTAATTCTCGGCGACCTGGAGGAGATATTGGCCTTCCTCGCCTTGAACTGTTTGTCCGTTCAGCTTGAAAGTAATCATATCTGGTTTTATCCTTTGCGTTTTTTAGCGGATAACAACGGCATCAAATTTACAACTGTCATAACAAATGCCGCATTTGATGCATTTTTCCTGATCAATCTGGTGCGGTTCCTTCTTTTCCCCGGTAATTGCCCCCTGGGGGCATTTTTTAGCACACAGGGTGCACCCGTTGCACGCCTCTTCATCAATTTCGTAGTGAAACAGCGGTTTGCAGACACCGGCCGGACATTTTTTATCCCGGATGTGCGCCTCGTATTCATTCCGGAAATATAAAATGGTGGTCAAGACCGGGTTCGGCGCGGAGGTTCCCAGCCCGCAAAGGGAGAACTTCTGCATCATTTTGCCGATCTCTTCAAGCAGCTCAATGTCCCCCTCTTTACCTTCGCCTTCACAGATCCGGTTCAAAATTGCGTTCATCTGTTTCAGGCCTTCCCGGCAGGGGTTGCATTGGCCGCAGGATTCTTCGATTAAAAAATCGATAAAGTAGCGGGCCACGTCCACCATGCAGGTATCCTGGTCCATAACGATCATTCCACCGGAGCCCATGATGGAGCCGAGTTTCGTAAGCTCATCAAAATCAACGGGGGTGTTCAGAAACTGTTCGGGGATACAGCCGCCCGAAGGGCCGCCGGTTTGCACCGCTTTAAATTTTTTCTTTTTGGGAATACCCCCGCCGATATCAAATATGATCTCCCTCAGGGTGGTTCCCATGGGGACTTCCACCAGACCCGTGTTGACGACTTTGCCGACCAGGGAAAAGATCTTGGTCCCCTTGCTGTGGTCGGTCCCCATGGCGGCATACCATTCCGCGCCCTTGTTGATAATCAGCGGCACATTGGCCCATGTTTCAACGTTATTTAAGTTGGACGGGCTGTCGCGGAAGCCCTTTTCAGAGGTATGGATGTATTTGGCCCTCGGCCGTCCGGGGTTTCCTTCCAGAGAGGACATTAAGGCGGTCGATTCTCCGCAGACAAAAGCGCCGCCGCCTTTGCTGATGTGTATATCGAAATCAAAGCCTGAGCCTAAAATATTTTCGCCCAAGAGCCCCATTTCCCGGGCGTAACCGAGCGCCCGCTGGAGGTTCGCTACTGCCAGCGGGTATTCATGGCGGACGTATACATAGCCGTCATGGGCCCCCATGGCATAGGCGCCGATGACCTTCATTGGCTGGACGGGCACGGTGATGCCAAAGTAACTCCCGGAGATAATATAGTAAATGCCGATGGAGAAAAACAATCCCAATGGACTGATGCCATTGATTAAAACCATGGCAATGGCGATAGGCAGCAATGTCCCGAGGTCCCCAAGGGAGCCGGCCAGTTCCGTTCGATTGAATTTAAAGCGCTCAGACATTG
>JAGYOX010000141.1 GCA_018399235.1 Desulfobacterales bacterium
ACCGACCCGGGCCAACAAAAAAGGCAAAAGAGGTCGGATTAAAAAATCGAAGTCCAGAAATTTGTTGGAACGACTCCGGGATTATGAAACGGATACCCTCCGATTTATGGATGTTGATTACGTTCCGTTCACCAATAATTTGGGTGAAAATGATATCCGGATGATCAAAGTTCAGCAGAAAATCTCAGGTTGTTTTCGATCCATGGACGGCGCCCAGATTTTCTGCCGGATTCGAGGCTATTTGTCGACATGCCGCAAACAGGGCATTAAATCCAGCCGGGCTCTGGAAATGTTGTTCTCTGGTAAAGTGCCGGCTTTTTTTTGCAAGAGTAGTATTGTCAAAAATTACGCTGAATAATTACGTTTTTTCTATATATTCATAAAAAAAGTAAGAAACGAAGATTGTGATTGATAAAGTTGAGACAAGTATAATAGGGATTATTACTGAATAGCTTATTTGCAGATCGTTCAAATAAGTAAACGTAAAACAAGAGAAGGAACAAATAATGAGAAAGTGAAGCAAATAAGAAGCAAAAGAGATTTTCCCCAAAAAGAGAATAGCTTTATTTTCACAAAATCCTTGAAATACCCTGGATCTACTCAACACGTAAAGTATCAGTGCGACTCCAATAATATTATAAAATGTGATTAAAAAATTTCCAAAAAAGCTACTTAACCAGCTTAGATTAAGTATTTGATATAACTTAAATTCAAAATTTTTAATAGATGATAAATATATACCACCAGCAAACAAAACGAAGAGGGTAAATTTATTATTGATGACCATTGCTTTATTTTGATTAAAGGAATTATTCAGATCGCTTAAAAGCAAGCCGATAATAAAGCATAGGTAAAGAGAGCGAATACAAATGAATATAAATACACTGTATATAATATAACGTTTTGAATTTTTACCAAATATTGATAAAATGGAGTATATTAACATGGCACCCAACAATTCAAAACTCATTATCCATAACACATTATTGTATGAATTATGATTATTATAGTTAAAATATACATCATAAAAGGAAAACCTGAGCATATTGATAAAATCAGGCTCAAATCTGTAAAAGCGTTCAAGCCAATGAGAATTTGTTAATATGGCTGCGTCAACATTAAAAAATAAATTCGTTTTTAATAATAAGTATGCAATTAAACATGAAAAAAAGGTCGGAATCGTAAGACGAAAATATCGTCTGAAAGCACTAGAGGTGATTTGGTTATTATTTTTTATTCTAAAGTAATTGTACCCAATTAAATAGCCGGTTATCAAAAAAAACAGATAAACGGCAACAAATCCAGAATAGATGAGATTGATCGGTGTTGTAGCAATTGTTTTAATGATGAAATTCTTTTCATTTAAAACATTCAAGTTCAAGCTATGAAGAATCGGATAAAAACCTAAAACAAGATGTGAAAAAATGACCATTAAACTAGCCAACCCTCTCAGTCCGTCAATGTATTTTATTCTTTCAGTTGATGTATTCATTTAAAATTGAAAAATAAATAAGATATTGTTTTGATAGGTTAATGCTTCTCATGAATCAACTTGCTTGTCAAGTCAAGTTATTGTAGGTGCTTTATTTTGTGATGAGGAATTGGCAAGATATGGGTGTCACCCTATACCCCGGAACAAAGCATTCCACAATGGCAGCCGTATCTAAAAAACTTTCCCCTGAACAAGTAAGGGGGGACCGGACATGCCAGCAAAACAACGGAAAGATATATCATCCCTAATAAAGATGAATTCCGATTGTAGTAAGAAACGATTCAGCAGTTACGAAATAAAAAAAACTGACGTGATTGAACTTGATAAGAATCTGGAAAAAAATGATCAGGGTCTAGAAAAAAATTGTTAAATGATTTTGTACTTTCTCAAAATAAAATATATAATAATTTTAATATGATTATGGAGGCGGCATCCGGATTCGAACCGGAGAATATCGGCTTTGCAGGCCGTTGCCTTACCACTTGGCTATGCCGCCTCAAAAAAAATGGAGCGGGAAACGAGATTCGAACTCGCGACTTCAACCTTGGCAAGGTTGCACTCTACCACTGAGTTATTCCCGCTCAAAAAATGTAACCCTATACCTAAATATTTTTCCCCGCCTTGTCAAGCGCAAATTTAACCGGTATTATTCTGGGATGAAGTCTTTCGGCCGCACTTGCTGAAGGGTTATCGCCTCCTCAGGGCATGTCATCTGACAAAGCCCGCATCCCATGCATTTTTCCGCAATGACGTGCATAACAGAATCATCATTTTCAGGCTCCAGGGGTGCTATGGCGTTAAAAGCACACCGGTCTTGGCAGGTTCCGCAGGCACTGCACAACTCCGGGTCGATATTCGCCTGATACCTGCTGGGGTCGAGCAGGTTCAACCCTTCTGATATAACAAGCGGCAGTACCTGGCAGCAACAGCTGCAGCAGTTGCAGATAAAATGCCCGGCATGCGCCTTGTTCATGGTTATATGAACCAGCCCCTTATCTTCACAGTCCCTTAAAATTTGAAGCGCCTCGTCTTTGCTTATCTCCCGGCCGGTTCCCCGGTCCAGGGTATATTTGGCCGCATTATCCACCTGGAGGCAAACTTCCAGGGGATTGTGGCATTTTTGCGCAATCAGCCGGCATGTGCAGCGGGTTACCGCAATTTTTTCCGCATTTAAGATGATCTTATCAGCACTGTCCATATCCAGTACCTGCTGATTTCCAGCGTCAACAGCCTGTTCAACCGGGATCACCCGGGTAAAGGCCTTGGGAAAGAATTGGTCCGCCAAACGGGCAAATTGCGGCCATTCCTCATCCATAAATCGCTGCCAGAAATCATGGAATGCCTTGGGGGCTTCCGGCCACAAAATGGTGGCGTCATGGAACTGGGTCATATCCCGGCACATCTTGTATTTTAACCCCCCGCCGCGATATGACTTAAAGGCGACCCCTTTATGGTAAAGCGCCTGACAGGCCGCTTCCACATCCCCTACCGGACGCCCGGTTTTTTCGGCAAGCTCCTCCGGTGTGCCCGGCATGGCCAGCAGCAGTTCGGCTTCGGATTCATCTGCCACTGCTCGAAAAAGCTCCGGAATCAGCTTGGAGCCGGTCAGCATGATTTTATCCGTCATCTGTTCATAAACATCTTTGTCCATGATGGCCATCCTTTAATAATTAACTATTGGCTATTTATCATTGACCATTGGCTATTCTTCTAGACAACTTCACGGTTTAAGGTTTAGGGTTTAAGGTTTAAGGTTCACGATTTTTTATCTATTTAACAAAATTCGCACAACCTATGTAGTGGAAGGCTTTAGCCTTCCATTGGACGCGGCTTGCTGCATCGGCCGCTTCTGCGAATGGCGGGCTAAAGCCCGCCTCTACATCGCATTTACCATTAATGGTCATTTTGTGGCGCTTTCCTCTATTTTACCCGATAGCAAAAGTTCCTTTCTGCAAAAATACCGCGTCAGCGGAATAAATCGCTTTTTACGAAGCCATTAATATTCAAGCAGCCGTCTGAACCTGACAAAATAATCAATTCCCGACCATAGGGTAATGACCAGGGCGATCCAGAGCAGGATATAGCCGATGGCATGAAAATCAATCCCGAAAAACGTGTAATGAAGCAACAACGGGATAATCGCGGCAATCTGAAAACCGGTTTTAAACTTACCCAGTTTGGATGCGGACACGTCCTCACCGCGTTCGACGATAATATTGCGCAATCCGGTGACAGCGAGCTCTCTGCCGAGGATAATGCAAATCATCCATGCGGGCACCCGGCCCAATGGAATCATCATGATAAAGGCGGTGGAAACCAGCAGTTTATCAGCCAGCGGGTCCATGATTTTCCCCAGGGTGGATACCAGCTGGTAGCGGCGGGCTATGTACCCGTCAAAATAATCGGTGATGGCGGCTACACTGAAAACCAGTGCGGCAAGAATGCTGCAAAGCCGGTTTTCAAAGAGCAGCAGAATAATCAGTATCGGCATGGCCGCGACGCGAAAAAGGGTCAGACTGTTGGGGTGTCTTATCCACTCGATAATTTTGTTGTTGCGCTCCATAAAGCAACCATCCTGATTAATTGGAGTGTTCCTCCCGGGCCGTGCGGCCGGGACCGAGCCTTACAGCGTGCTTAAAGGCACCAAGAAAAATTGAAATCTCAAATCCCAAATCTCAAAAAACAAACAATACCCAAATTCCAATAACCAAAATTCAAAACAATGTAGAGATAGGCTAATACATAGGGTTTGTTTTAAACATTTGAATTTAAATATAAACCTTGAAGCTGGAAGGCTAAAGCCTTCCGCTACATGGATTGTACAAATTTTGTTAGATTGCCCAAAACCCGAACCTTATACCCTATACCTTAAATCAGTTAGAGGATTTTTCCCAATCCGCGAGAAACGCTTTGATGCCTTTGTCCGTCATGGGATGGGCGGCCAGCTTGTCCAGCACCTTAAATGGAATCGTGGCGATATGAGCACCCATCAGTGCCGCGCTCAACACGTGAAGCGGGTTTCTCACACTGGCAACAATCACCTCGGTTTCAAACCCGTAATTGGTATACATATCAAGGATCTGTTCAACAAGCGCCATCCCTTCCTGTGAAAGATCGTCTAGGCGTCCCACAAACGGACTCACATAGGTGGCGCCGGCTTTTGCCGCCATCAGCGCCTGAAGCGGGGAAAAGACCAGGGTGACGTTGGTCTTGATCCCTTCACCTGAAAGCACCCGAACGGCCTTCATGCCGTCAATTGTCATGGGTATTTTTATCACAATATTCTTGTGGACTTTGGCCAGCTCCCTGGCTTCCTTGATCATGCCTTCCGTCTCCAGGCTGATAACCTCGGCGCTTATCGGGCCGTCCACGATCTCACAGATCTCCGTAATAATCTCTTTAAAATCCCGTCCTTCCCTGGAGATAAGCGTAGGATTGGTGGTCACCCCGTCCACCATGCCCATGTTGTTTGCTTCCCTTATTTCATCAACATTTGCCGTATCAATAAAAAATTTCATGAACTGACTCCTTTAGTCATCTAATTATACAAAGCCTCCATGGGTATGCACTCCTCGCAATGCTCCCCTATATCCTCTAACAGCCGTCGAACGCTTTTCTGGAATATGGGATGCACCCAATCCGGGGCGATATCGCACAAGGGTCTGAGCACAAACCCCCGTTCCTGCATCCGGGGATGCGGCACGATCAACTCCCTGGCTTCGATCACCCAATCATTGTAAAAAATAATATCAAAATCAAGGACTCGCGGCCCGTTTCTTATACCACCGTCGATCCGGCCGAATTGCCGTTCCATTTTTTTTAAAAACTGAAGCATTTCAAACGGGGCAAGACGGGTGTGCGCAATAAGCACGGAATTGACGAACCACGCCTGATCCGCATAGCCTACCGGCTCTGTCAAATAAAACCCGGACTGGCGGACAAGCTCCAGCATGCCCGATGCTTTGAGCGCCGCAATTCCCTTCCGGCAGTTTTCGACTTTTTCTCCGATATTTGAGCCGACGGCGATGACTGCGGTGTTTTTATCTTCGCTTGCAGGATCCATTTGATTTTATTCAATAGTTTACCGTGACAACCGGTGAATCGTCCCCTTCCTGCCCGGTATTTGTATATGCGGTAACCTTATACCGATACTGATAGCTTTTTTCCAGTGATTCCCGGTAATTAACGTCTGAACCGAACTGCAGTGCAACCCGGTCAATCTCTACATCTCCCGCCTTTTCGAAGCGGACCGGGCATTCGTCACATGCCTCTGATAGTTTAACCTTTGCTCGATATACATTAAACCCGGCCAATCTGATACCCTCCGGTCCTTTCCAGTCAGGCACCGGCCAGGTCAATTTCAATTCATTGCCTTCCAACTCATATGAAAGATCCTCAACCACCGGCAATTCAAATTCGACCGGCGGAAGCGGCGGTCCTTTTTGACCGCATGCGAAAACCAAAAAAAAGGCGCCAACAGCCACGAAAAATAACGACCTATGAAATGGGATGCCACGCTGGTTTCTTATGAGGGTCATGTTTTTTTGTTTTCCTTTTTTCAAATCCCTCCTTACACCCCTTCAAAGGGGAAAAGCACCTTTACCCCACACCTATACCCTAAACCCTATACCTTTTACCTAAAGCACCTGGAAGGCTAAAGCCTTCCGCTACATGGATTTTACAAATTTTGACAGATAGCCAAAAATCGAACTTTAAATCTTATACCTTATACCCTAAACCCTATACCCTATACCCTAAACCTTATACCCTATACCTTTTACCTTTTACCTTTTACCTTTCCATTTCCTGAGCTATCTGCCGTTTTGCCTTTTCAATCTGGCTTGATACATTTTCATAGGCGGTTCCGCCGTATGAGCGCCGGCGATCGATTAGCGCCTTTGACGATAGGGTTAAATAAATATCATTTTCAATAAGCGATGAAAAGGATTTCAACTCATCCAGAGTCAGCTCATGCAGTTCGCTGTTTTTCCCCAACGCATAGGTCACCGCCCGTCCGGCGCACCCGTGGGCCTCCCGGAACGGCATCCCCCGCCCAACCAAGTAGTCCGCCAGATCCGTTGCGTTCAAATACCCGCGTTGGGCGGCATCAGCCATGACGTTCCGGTTGACCCTGATATGCGGAAGCATCCGGCAGTAAATGTCGATACAGGATTTAACCGTTTCCACCGCGTCCATGAGCGGTGGCTTATCCTCTTGCATATCGCGGTTATAGGCAAGAGGCAAGGATTTCATCAATGTGAACAAGGAAACCAGATCACCGATTACACGGCCGGATTTTCCCCTCACCAGTTCCGGTATATCAGGATTTTTCTTCTGCGGCATAATACTGCTGCCGGTGGCAAATGCATCGGCTATTTCTATAAACCGAAATTCCGATGAGGACCAGATGACCAGTTCCTCGGAAATTCTTGAAAAATGAATCATGCAGATACTGGCCGCAGACAGAAACTCCATGATAAAATCCCGGTCTGAAACCGCATCCATACTGTTATCAGAAATTTTCGAAAACCCTAATAGCTCGGCGGCATAGGCTTGGTCGATCGGGTACGTGGTGCCGGCAAGGGCGGCTGCGCCTAGTGGCATGACATCGATACGCTCCAAAGCCTCACGAAATCGCTGCGTATCCCGGGCAAACATTTCATAATAGGCCATAAAATGGTGGGCCAAAAGCACCGGCTGGGCCCGCTGCATATGGGTGTATCCGGGCAAAATGACATCTGAATGCTTCTCGGCAAAAGAGACAATGACCCGTCTTAGTTCGAGAAGCGCGTTTATTATTTTAACCGTTTCCTCGCGTAAGTAGAGACGGGTATCCAGGGCAATCTGGTCGTTCCGGCTTCTGCCGGTATGGAGCTTTCTTGCCAAATCGCCCACATGCACGGACAACCTGTCCTCGACATGCATGTGGATATCTTCAAGCCGGTCGGTGAATTCAAGCTTTCCCTGTTCTATTTCTTCGCCTACCTTCTCAAGCCCCTCCACGATGGCATCGGCTTCGTCGGATGTCAGGATGCCGCATTTTCCCAGCATCCGGCAATGGGCGATGCTGCCGTTGATATCATGCTGATAAAGCCGCTTGTCGATATCAATGGAGGATGTAAACCGCTCCACTGCTTTATCTGTGGGCTCGGAAAACCTGCCGTCCCAGGGTTTGTCTGCCATGAAATACCTTTGGTTTAGGGTTAAAGGTTTAAGGTTAAAGGTTTAGGGTTTAGGGTTTAGGGTTTAGGGGACTCAGTGCCTTAGTGCCTCGAATTTAGCGCTTTTTCTCCATCAGCTTCCTGATCCTCAGCCGCAGGGCGTTCAGG
>JAGYOX010000142.1 GCA_018399235.1 Desulfobacterales bacterium
AATCCTGCTGGCATCCCAGATCCTTGATTCAGCCTCTGCGCTGGTCTCGCCGTGCTGGATCGTCCAGCCGTCCGCCCACGTCGACGCCGCATTCGGATCAAACGCGCCGATATAGGAAACTGCATCAAAAAAACCGGCCCCTTTGATTTCATCTGCGCCGCCGGTTAACAGTTCCTGGGGGGAAGAAGGCCCCTGGTTTTCTTCCTGGACACTGATCTGGGCCGTGTCGGCAAGCGATCCTGCAGATGCCCGGATCGTGTCAGCGACGCCGGTGGAACTTCCGGCCGTGTAGGTGACGCTGGCCTGACCACTGGCATCAGTCACATCGCTCGGCGCAGATAGATTTCCCCCGCTGTTATTCTGGCTAAAAGAAAAGCTGACGTTTACGTTCTGCATGGCATCGCCGTCCTGGTCCTGAACGGTTGCCGTAACCGCCATACTTGCATCGGCATTGATCGATCCCGCCAGATTTAAACTTAAACTTGAAACCACGGCCGAACCGGACTCGCCGCCGCTGCCGCCATCGCCCGAATCTTCGGCAGTCTCATTGATGGAAAGTTCACAATCACCGTCGTCATCGCAGCCCACAATGGGAAATGCCATCAAACAAATAGCCATTAAAAGTATCAATAATCGTTTCAACCGCATCTTTTTCTCCTTTTCTTTGGTTAATGGATGTTTATTTTCAATGGAAACTGGGTTTATCTGAATACATAATCAATGCCGAAAGCGAATTTCCGCCCCTCTTCATAGCTCCGAGTAATCTCACCGTCCTGCTCCCATTCGATTTCCGGATCCAACAGGTTCTCCACCTCGAACCTGAACCGCCAATTTTTGCCAAATTCCTGGCGGTATACGAAATCCAGACGGGATACGGGCTGTTTGTAGATATCATCACGGCCGAACGTCCCCAGCTCTGATATCTCTTCCCCGGAAATGTTATAGAGAAGAGTGGCGACAATGCCCTTTTTCATGTTCTCATAGCCAAAATTGACGTTTACGATCCATTCGGGTTGGCCCTGGAGCTCACGGTCATCACTGGTCAGAATCTCTTTTTCCTCCTCAGGGATGTCCACCTCAGAGTCAATCCAGGAGAAGTTGCCGCCAATAAAAAAATTCTCAAATCCTTTAACAAAATCCAGATACTTTAGGGCCTCCACCTCAATACCGTACAGATCCGCCTCATCGGAGTTAATAAAACCGCTGGTTTGGATGACGGCTGCCTTCCGAATCCTTTCGATCGGCTGATCGAACTCTTTGTAAAAAAGGCTTAATGCAATATTTTCATTGGCTGAAAAGAAATGCTCAAAGCGAAAATCATAGGAGTCGATATCCGCTTCCTTTAGGTCCGGATTTCCGACAACCAACAGATCGGTTACCGGATCGGTATATTCAGCCTTGGAAAGCTCTTTAAAATCCGGACGGTTGGTGGTGCTGCTGTAGGCAAGGCGGACTTTGGTTTTATCCTTTCCGCCGACAAACCACGTGGCGGAGATGGACGGGAAATAATCGTTTACATCCAGTTTTGCATCAAATCGATTCCCGTTCTGGTCAAATGATTCTACCTCCTGGTCCGAATTCTCATAGCGAACGCCGCCGGTCAGGCCGAAAGATGGCGTGATGCGGGTATCCGCCATCAAATAGTAGCTCGTTATGCTTTGTTCAGCCGAATATTCGTCAGACGGCCTTGTAATTTCAGAGATAACGAATTCGTCCGGATTAATATGCGTATCAGATAGGACATCCTCCATTGGATTGTCCAAAATACCAGTATCAAAATTTTCATTGAATCTTTGCGGCAGGAAGGTAAACCGGCGCATGTCAAAATCCCTGTCTTTATCCACCAGTTTAAAGCCGGTTTTAAACTTGGTCTCTTCCAAGAATTCCGTGGGCATTTCAAGGTCAACGGAAAAATCATTGGTAACATCCTCCATATCACTCCAAGTCCGGCTGTTTCTTGCATCCTGCTCAATCGGCAGTTCCCATATGCCCTGCCGTTCATCATAAACATAGGTATATTCCCGTCGATCCGGTTCCTCGCGGTCCCCCTCGCTGTAAGTATACTGCCAGTCCAAGCCCAGATTTCCGATCCGGGGAAAATCATGTTCACCGCTGATCTGCTGGGACAGGGTCTGCCGTTCCAGCCATATTAATTCGGTTTCTCTTACATCCTGATCCCAATCGGAAAAATAGCCTTCACGGAGTCGGGTCGCATCCAGCGTGTCGCGGAGCAGCATGGTGGTGGAGCTCAATTTATGGTTTTTCCCAAGGCTTGCCCCCAGATTCAAAAACGCGCCTGTATTGACGCTTCTGTCGCTCCAGTCAAGGTCATAGTCATGAATGACGTCTTGATCGGCATCAAAATTTCGCCATTCCTGATCCGTCAACTGATACTCCTGGCTATACCTGACCGCCGCCATAAAGCCGAATTTGTTCTGCCCGTCTCCGGGTCGGAACTGGTTTCCGGCAGTAACGGAAAAATCCATATCCGGCGGGACGGTATGCTCTTCAACTTCATATGTTTGATCGAAATTTTCTCCCATCGCTTCAATCACCGCCGGTGAATACGAGCCCCAATCGGTCTTATGAGGAGTTGTTTTTGGATAATGCCGCGTATCATCGTCAACGCCCAGCCAGTCCAAATCCCCGCCGTCATAGGTGTTGCCGTCTTCAAATGTCGTATCATCCCTAAAACCAGTGGTTGCGGAGAGTTTGCAGTAAAATTCCTCGGGATAGGATTTCGGCTTCAAAAGAATGGTGCCCCCGCCAAAAGAGGCGGGAATGTCCGGAGAGTAAGATTTTTGGACGATAATCCCATCCAAGATATCACCGGGAATAAAATCAAGCTCCAGCACGCGGCGCGTGGGATCTGTACTGGAAAGCCGGGCCCCGTTTAACAGGACGCTTGAATATCGCTCCCCAAGGCCCCGAACATAAACATATTTATCGTCAACCAGGGTCAAACCGGTCACCCGCTTTAAACCGTCCGTTACATAGGTATCCCCGGCGCGAGACATCTGCTCGGCACTCAATGCATCGACCACATCCGGCGATGCCCGCTCTTCCTGCATAAACGCCGGGAGACTGCCTTTCATGTGGGTGGCCGTTACCCTGACCTCATCCATCTTAAACATCCCCATGCCGGCCAACTCGACGTCCCGCGTGACCGCTTCCCCGGGTGAGATTTCAACATCAATGGTTTCGAAATTGTAATCCGGATGTTCGATGGAGATGGTGTAGGTCCCGGGGGGAAGCTCAAGTTGATACCGGCCATTCGTATCGGTTTGCGTTTTAATATCAGTGTCTCCTACGACAAGCGTGGCCTCGCTGATATTTTCTCCAGTGTCCGCGGTAATTGTGCCGCGTAAAAACCCTTGACTCTCCTCCGCCTGGGCCGGAATCTGCTTTTCTGTATTATTGATTGGATATTGCTGGGATAGGGTGGATATCGGAAATCCCATTAAAAAAAGTAAAATGCTTAAACCGCATACCGATAGCTGTTTCAATGCCAACCTCCTTAATCATATTGATGACAGTCAGGAAACCCCTTAATAAACCGCCTCACATGAAGCGTTTAGATTCAAAATTCTAATTTGTCATTTTATGCAGAAGGATTATGACGGTTTGATGGCATGGAAATGATAAGTGGCTGACAATTGTCCGACAAAACGGTAACAGAACAATGTATTTTTGATGAATCAAAAATGAAATCAAAGGCTAAGATTCAGCCCGGTTGACCCATTTGATTTGTAACGGGATTTTTTTTGGAAAGCGGAAGGAAAAAATAAGGGTGCCGGCGAAACTGTTCGCTGGCTGCGGAGTTTCGCCGGCAGCCTTGTTTTGAATTGGCTTGCGCCTAAAAGGCAACCATTGTCTTGATTGCTTTATGTTTTCCCTTCTCCATGTTGGTTTCGATCAGTTTGATATAGTCTGCCAATGAAAAGGTATGGGTGGCCATGTAACCCAGGCTGACGCGTTTGTCTCTGGCAAGATCGATCGCCGCCTGGAAAACATGCTGCGGCCTGCCGTTTATTTCAACCTGCCCGTAGGAAAAGACCCCGTGGATCTGCTGCCATTTCAGCCACAGCGGGGTTAAATCCAGCTTGACATCATGGCCGATGCCAACAATGCTTAACCTGCCGCCCACCGCCATACAACGCATAGCGGCGTTCAAGGTCTTTGTGTTGCCCACACAGTCAAACACCCGATGAAATCCGCCCATAAGTATATCCTTGCCGATCATCGGCTTATAGCGCCGGGCGCCGGTAATTCGCACGGTATGATCGAACAGGTCGCCGCTGACGACTTCATCCGCGCCCGCTTTTCTTGCCGCTTCAGCCGCATACGGCATCGGCTCGGACACTGCAACCCGGCATTTGCAGCCAAGGGCCCGTATGGATTGGACCACCATGGTGCCGATCACACCGCCGCCCACAACCAGCACATGGTCGTTGTCTTCCGGCCGATTATCATAAACGGCCTGCAAACCAATGGTCAGCGGCTCGATCAATGCGCCTTCAACCGCGGTCATACCTTCAGGGAGTTTAAACACCTGGCTCTCATGGGCCACCATAAACGGGGCAAAACCGCCGTTTAAATCCCGGCAGATGCCGGAAAACATGCCGGGCGAAAACCGGCCTTCGGCAAAATTCTCGCAACTGCCCACCCGGCCCGCCCGGCAGGCCTGGCAGGGCGGGCTGATCCCCCGGGCCGCACAGCTCAAATTGGGGGCAACGGTCACAAGGTCGCCGCTCTGGACGCCGGTTATCGAGGATCCGGTTTCAACAATCCTTCCGGAGAGTTCATGCCCCAAAACGCACGGAAAGGAGGTAAACGGACTGGCAGAGGGTGAGTCGCGAAGAAAGATGAGGTTCAAGTCGCTGGCACAGAACCCGCAGAACAGGGTCTGAATCTTAACCCAATCCGAGCCGGGAAGCTCGGGCTCCGGGATATCGTCATAGCTTACCGTGGCCAGGGGCCCCTGGTAATAGGCCCTCGCGTTAACCGCCCCCAGGGCCTTTAATGCCACAAACTGCGGCGTTGTTACGGAAAATCGCAAAGCCTTCATAACAGCCCTCCGTTTGTTTAAAAAAATTATTGCCCGGTTTAATGGTTACGGTTTTTCCTCTTATATGATTTTGATTGATGGCTTAATAAAATTTCCGATAACAGGTCCTAACAGGCTTGCTAAGCATGGTGAGAAAAATAGTGATGATGCCGAGACAAAAAAATCAGATATTTTTATTATACGGAGTTCATATCGTTATTTCAATCAATTATATAAAACGAGCAGGACCCTAAAATTTCGGCATAAATTGAACTCGTAAAATACTGCCTTATGTTTAAGGATCAACTTAAAAAAAATAGATATGAGAGCAAAAAAAATGACATATCTAAAATATCTCACTATAATTATCGCGGGGTTATTAGTCATGGGAACATATACTAGAAATCGAACTGATGCGGCGGGAACGGATACGCCTCAAAATAAAACATTATCGGAACACGTTAAATCTGCCACATTTGCCGGCGGATGCTTTTGGTGCATGGAGGCGTCGTTTGCAAAACTTGACGGCGTCTACCGGGTAACCTCCGGATATACCGGCGGGAAAACTGAAAACCCAACCTATGAAGCGGTGTCCTCGGGTCGGACCGGACACGCGGAAGCGATTCAAATCGAATATGATCCGTCAAAAATCTCCTATGAAAGACTGCTGGATTTTTTCTGGCGGCAGATTGATCCCACTGATCCGGGCGGCTCATTCGTGGACAGGGGCTCGCAGTACCGGTCGGCCATTTTTTACCACAATCAGGAACAGAAAAAACTGGCGGAGGCATCGCTACGAAAACTGGAAGCGTCCGGCTGGTTCGAAAAACCGATTGTAACCGAAATCATTCCATTGGAAAGGTTCTACCTATCTGAAGCCTACCACCAGGATTATTACAAAAACCATCCCTTCCGATACAAGCTCTACCGGAAGGGGTCGGGACGGGATCAATACCTGGAAAAAATCTGGGGAACGGACAATCAATCCGGACAGCTATCCAAAGACGGGGCTGGCGCCTATCAACGCCCTTCTGACCAGGAACTAAAGGAAAATCTCACACCGCTTCAGTATGCGGTAACGCAAAAGGACAAAACCGAGCCGCCGTTTGACAACGAGTTCTGGGATAACAAGAAAGCCGGGATCTATGTGGACGTGGTCTCCGGTGAGCCGCTTTTTTCATCTACGGACAAGTTTGACTCGGGTACCGGCTGGCCGAGCTTCTCACGGCCGATTAAACCGGATGCGGTAGTGGAAAAACAGGACCGGAGCCTTTTTATGAGTCGCACTGAAGTCCGCAGCCGACATGCGGATTCGCATCTGGGGCATGTGTTTGATGACGGCCCGCCGCCGACCGGCCTGCGCTACTGCATTAATTCCGCAGCGCTCCGATTTGTGCCGAAAGATGAATTGGCGGAAGCCGGCTACAGTGAATACACCAAGCTTTTTGATTGATTGAACGGGATAATTTATTGGAGGCGTTTCACCACCTTTATTACGACAGCCATTGCGTGATCGATTTCTTCTTTAGTGGTCATGCGGCCGACGCTGAACCGGAGGGTCCCCTTGGCCCACTGCTCCTCAAGGCCCATGGCCACGAGCACGTGCGATATTTCCACTGTATCTGAATGACAGGCGGCACCGGCAGAGGCGGCTACCTCGAGCCCGATTTCCTCAAGAATACGGTTGGCTTCAAGCCCGTAAAAAGAAATGCTCAACGTATTGGGCAGGCGATGCTCCGGATGGCCGTTTACCCTGACATTTTCAATTGCACCAGTGAGTCCCTCCTGAAGCCGGTCCCGGAGTTTGGCCATTTGCTTCGGCGCATTATCCATGTGCCTCAGAGCCACCTCGCATGCCTTTCCAAGCCCGACGATCTCCAGCACATTTTCCGTCCCCGCCCGGCGCCCGTTCTCCTGGCCGGCGCCATGGCAGAAGGGTTCCAGCTCCAAACCGCGCCGGATATACAGGGCGCCGATGCCTTTGGGGGCATAAACCTTGTGCCCGGCCATACTTAAAAGGGAAACCCCGAGGTCATTGACGTCTGTTGGCATCTTCCCCACGGACTGGGCCGCATCCGTATGCACTATTATCCCTTTCTTTTCGGCAATTCGGGCGATCTCCCGGATCGGCTGTATGGTGCCCACCTCATTGTTGGCATGCATGATAGAGACCAAGATGGTATCCGGCCGGATGGCCGCCTCAAGATCGGACACATTTACCCTTCCGGTCTCATCCACCGGAAGGTACGTGACATCAAAGCCTTCGGATTCCAGGAACCGGCAGACGTGCAGCACCGCCGGATGTTCCACCCGGGAGGTGATGATATGACGGCCCCTCTCCTTGTATAACCTCGCCACGCTTTTGATGGCATGGTTGTTGGCCTCGGTGCCGCCGCTGGTGAAAAGAATTTCATCCGGCCGGCAAGCCAAAATGCCCGCGACCTGTTCGCGAGCGGCTTCAACCGCCCGGCGGGGGGCGATCCCATAATAATGCGAACTGGACGGGTTACCGAACTCGGTTTCCAAAAACGGCCGCATGGCGTCAATGACTTCCGGATCATGCGGAGTCGTGCCGTTGTAATCGAGGTAAATGGGACGGGGCATAGGCGCTATGATATCATCTAAAACGATTATCGAAGATTGTTATGGTGCCGGGGGCGAAACTCGATTTTGTTTCGGTCATTTTTTTAAAACCTCTGACACACATGATTTTAGTTCAGGAATTATAAA
>JAGYOX010000143.1 GCA_018399235.1 Desulfobacterales bacterium
TTTGCGCGCCTTGATCTTGAACTTTTTTCTTTGCCATCCCCAAATTGACTTTTTACGAGATTGTCACGCTTGACGCTTGATAAAAAGTATTATATGTCGATTTTCGGCAATTTTGCAGAAACATCGGCACTAATTGGCTAAGGAGAAAAAATGTCTCATGAAGTCTATATGAAGCGGGCTATTGCCCAGGCCGAAAAAGCGTTTCAGGCGGATGAAGTGCCGGTTGGCGCTGTTTTGGTAAATGCGTCGGGCGAAATTATTGCCGAGGCATACAATCAGGTCATTCGGCTGTGTGATGCCAGCGCCCATGCTGAGATCCTGGCTTTGAGAAAAGCCAGCCTTGCCGTCAAAAATTATCGATTGCCACACACGGCACTCTATGTCACTATTGAACCCTGTATAATGTGTATGGGCGCTTTGATCCATGCCCGGGTTCAGCGAATCATATACGGGGCAGCCGATCCCAAATGGGGGGCGGTCGAGTCACTGTATCGCCTTGGTGAGGATACCCGGATGAATCATCAGCCGGAGATCATTACGGGTGTTTGTCAGGAGGCATGTAAACAGCTGGTCTTGGATTTTTTTAAACAAAAACGAAAAATTCTATAACAATATAAAAAAGTTGATATATCATTGGCCGGCGAAGATGATTATCAATCACCATCAAGGAGATTACATTGGCTAATATCGTCATTGTTGGAACCCAGTGGGGGGATGAAGGCAAGGGTAAAATCGTTGATTTGTTGGCCGAGTATGCCGATATAGTCGTACGTTTTCAGGGAGGCAATAATGCCGGCCACACCATGGTTGTCGACGGTGAACAGTTTATCAGTCATCTGGTTCCATCCGGGATTTTGCAGGGAAAAACCTGTGTCATTGGAAACGGCATGGTGGTGGATCCCGAGGTGCTTATTTCAGAAATCGATTATTTAATCGAAAAGGGCATTGACGTCAGCCCCGAAAAATTAAAGATCAGCGAAAAAGCCCATCTCATTATGCCCTATCATAAAAGGCTGGATGCAGCCCGGGAAGAGGCCCGGCAAAAGCAGCGGATCGGCACTACTGGCAGAGGTATTGGCCCGTGTTATGAGGACAAGGCTTCACGGCGGGGGATACGCTTTGTTGATCTGCTTGATGCCAAGGGTTTTGACGAAAAAATTAAATCCGTATCCGAGGAAAAGAATTTTCTATTAACACAGCTTTATTCTTCAGAAGGCATATCAATTGATGAGATCATAGCCGCATATGCTGAGTATCGTGCTCGACTCGCCCCTTATGTCTCAAATATCTCCCTGTTTATCGATAAAGGGGTCAGAGCCGGGTGGCAGGTGTTGTTTGAAGGTGCGCAGGGTACTCATTTGGATATTGATCACGGGACTTATCCTTACGTGACATCATCCAATACCGTCTCCGGCAATGCCTGTTGTGGTTCCGGTATCGGCCCCAAGCGGATAACGGGGGTGACCGGGATCGCCAAGGCCTATACAACCCGGGTGGGACAGGGACCGTTTCCCACTGAGCTATTTGACGAAACAGGTGACCAGATTCAGAAGAAAGGCGCTGAGTTTGGTGCGACAACCGGCCGTAAACGGCGGTGCGGATGGATTGATACCGTCATTTTGCGTAATGCCGTTCGGTTAAATAGTTTAACCGGCTTTGCGATGACAAAGCTTGATGTATTGGGTGGATTGGAAGAATTAAAGATTTGTACCGCTTATACCTATGAAGGGAATGAGCTTTTGGAATTTCCGGCAGACTTGAATGTATTGAGCCAATGTGAACCCGTATACGAAACTGTGCCCGGGTGGAGCGAAGACATTTCAAGCATCCGAAGCCATGAGGATTTACCCGAAAATACAAAATCCTATCTTAAACGGATTGAGGCGCTAACCGAAACACCTATTGATATTATTTCCGTAGGGCCGGGCAGGGACGAAACCATTGTGATGAAAAACTCATTCGCTGGGTCATAGTAGTTATAAACTCTTTTTATATATAGGTTTTGACAATCTGGACAGATATGGTTAGTTTTTATTTTTTAATTGACAGAGGACGCCTTATGCCATAAAAATGGCTACCAAAAGTCGGGACGTGGCTCAGTCTGGAAGAGCACAGCGTTCGGGACGCTGGGGTCGCAGGTTCAAATCCTGCCGTCCCGACCATTTTTTACTTGTCCGGTTTTCCATTCTATAGTCCGCCATTATGTTTTTTTGAATCCATAATGCCGAAGGGGCTGTAGTTCACACAGGCGATGGTATGGATTCGGAGAGCCTCATGCTCTGCTCAAAAATACGTCGCACACGAAATTTTCAAATCATAAACAAATAATTCAAGGAGGGTTATTTTTATGCGTATTCTAGCCAACACCCTTGTCATTCTGGGTCTTGTTTTTCTGCTGGCTTCCCCATCATGCACGGCAGATGAAAAAAATGCAAATAAAGAAGGGCAAACTGACAATTATGTGGCCATTGTCAATGGGAAAAAAATCCCGCGGACAGAGTTGGACCATAAGATGGCATTGATTAAAAAGCGCGCGGCCAGCGCAGGTCAACAGTTGGGTGAAAAGCGGACAGCCAACATCGAGCAGGATATTGTCAATAACATGGTAGAAAAGGAGTTGCTCTATCAGAAGAGTCAGGACCTCGGTATAACTGTAGATCCTGAAATGATTGATGCTCGTATGGAACAGTTTAAACAGCAATTTCCGGATGAAGGTCAGTTTCAAGAGCAGCTTTCCAGGTTTGGCTATACGGAAAAGTCTTTACGAAGCGAATTCGAGAAAAACTTAGCCATTCAGCAGTTGATTGAGCAGGAAATTGCCGCCGACGTATCGATCCCCGACGAGGAGCTCAAAACTTATTATAAAGAGCATCCGGACCAGTTTAAAACTCCGGAACAGGTTAAAGCGCGGCATATTCTTATAAAAACGGATTCTGAGGCGGGTGAAGACGAAAGGCAGGCGGCCCGGGAAAAAATAGAGCAAATTGAAAAACGCATTGAGAATGGTGAAAAATTTTCAGAGGTGGCCAAAGAAGAATCCGAGTGCCCGAGCAGTAAAACGGGCGGGGATCTCGGGTATTTCAGCCGCGGCCAGATGGTCAAGCCTTTTGAAGAGGCGGCTTTTGCTTTGGCGGTCGGCGATGTCAGTGATATTGTTGAGACCCAGTTCGGCTACCACCTGATCAAGGCAGAAGATAAAAAGGAAGCTTCTAAAAAAACATTCGATGAAATAAAAGAAAGCCTGAAAGAGCAGCTCGAACAACAGAAAGTCAAGGAGAAACTGCCGGAGTATGTTGAGATGCTTAAAGAAAAAGGTGATGTCAAGATAAACCTGCCGACCGTTGAAACTCCGGATAAAACCAGCCCCGAGCCAACAGAGGGATAGGCCGGTACAGGTTCAGCAGAAAAAATTGCAAATATTATATTTGCGGTTAAACGTGGATATTCTAATATCATAGGATATCCACGTTTTATTTGTTATCATTAAAGCTTTACATTAAATTGCTGTTGGGCGTGATTTGGCTGTGTACCATCAAAATCTACTTGAAAAAAATCGTCGTTGATTTAAAATTTCTAAGATTTTAAATCCTCAATTTAGATGTCTCAATCTTAGGGAGTGCATAATGATTAGAACGATTATCAAGTCCACTGGTCGATATTTGCCGGAGCGGGTGGTGACAAACGAGGATCTGACGCAATGGATGGATACCTCGGACGAATGGATCCGCCAGCGGACCGGCATTGAAGAGCGCCGATGGATCCCCGAAGAAGGAGATGTCGGGGCGTCCGATTTAGGGCTGGAAGCGTCAAAAATTGCTTTAAAAAGGGCCGGCTGGACAGCCGATGATATTGATCTGATCATTTTCGCCACGCTTAGTCCGGATATTTTCTTTCCGGGTTCCGGGTGCCTATTGCAGTATAAGCTGGGATTAAATTCAACACCGGCGCTGGATATCCGTCAGCAGTGCACCGGATTTTTATACGGATTGGAAATTTCCGATGCCTACATTCGCAGCGGCATAGCCAAACGGATATTGCTGGTTGGATCGGAAGTGCACAGCACCGGCCTTGATATTTCCACGGAGGGCCGGGATGTTACCGTGATTTTTGGGGATGGCGCAGGCGCGGTTTGCTTAGAGGCAATGGAGACGGATGAACCGGTCGGAGTTCTTGCAAGTTCCCTGCATGCCCAAGGGAAATATGCTGAATCCTTGATGGTGGAGCTGCCTGCATCCCGTTTGAATCCAAGAATTACGGAAGACGGAATGAAGGATCGGCGGCACTATCCCAAAATGGATGGATCAAGAATTTTCAAACTTGCGGTCAAGCGGCTTCCGGAGGTGACGATTGAAGCCTTGGAAAAGGCGGGGCTTTCCGTTAATGATATTGACATGATTTTTCCCCATCAGGCCAATCTCAGAATAAACCAGTTTTATCAAAAAGCATTGGATCTGCCGGATGAAAAAATGTTTAACAACATTCAAAGATACGGAAATACAACAGCCGGTACGATTCCGATATCGCTTGATGAGGCCATGGAACAAAACCTGCTTAAGAAAAATGCAACCCTTGTATTTTCAGGTCTGGGCGCCGGTGTGACGTGGGGGGCGGTGATTTACCGCATGCCCTAAGGCTTTAAATTAAATAGCGTCTCAAGATAAAACTTTCGGACAGGATCCCGGTTATCAAACTCATAACCGGGATTTTTGTTTTTCTGGGCGATTTCATTCCGGATATCCGATGCCATGGTTTTGCCCAGCTCCACCCCGAACTGATCAAAGGGGTTGATATCCCATACAAACGCCTCAAAAACGGTTTTTGCCTCATAAAAAGAAAGAAGCCGTCCGATATTTTCCGGGGAAAGGCTTTCCAATAGGATAGTGGAGGAGGGGCGATTTCCGGAAAATGCGTTTGCCGGGTTGCCGGCCGGCTTGCCAACGGCAAGAGCTTGGGACTGGGCAATCAGGTTAGCCCATAGCTCCTGGTGGTTGGTTACGCCCTTGGAGGTTTGCTTATACCCTTTGTGAAACGGATTCAGCGTGCCGATAAAATCAATCGGAAAGGGCCGGCCCTGGTGGGCCAGTTGAAAAAATGAATGCTGCGCATTGGTGCCGGGTTCACCAAAAACGATGACGCCGCTGTTTACATCAAGCGGTATTCCCTGGGCAGTCACCCCCTTGCCGTTGCTTTCCATATAAAGCTGCTGGATATGCGGCGCAAGCTTTGAAAGCGGGGAAGAATAGGGAATAATGCCCTGGGCTTCATATCCCAAAAAATTATTGTTCCAGACGCTGATTAGCGCGGCAATTAACGGCGCATTTTGTTGATGCGGGGCTTCGGCCGCGTGCCGATCCATTTCCTCAGCGCCCTTTAAAAGCTTTTCAAACCTCTCGTATCCAAGATACAAGCTTAACGGCACCCCGCCCACAGCCGAGGTCACACTGAACCGGCCGCCGATGTAATCAAACATATGAAAAGTAGCAAGGGCCGGGTTTTTTGGATCATCTCCGGGGCTACCCTTGCTTGTTACCGTAACCAGGTGGCTTTCCGGGGTTACCCCGTTTGCCTTCATAAATGTTTTGGCCTGATTAAGATTGGCCATGGTTTCCGTGGTGGTATAGCTTTTGGAGATCACAATCCAGAGGGTGGTTTCCGCAGAAATTCGGGAGGCAATGCGTCCGAAGCTGTCAATGTCGACATTGGAAAGGAAATGAAGGTTGAGCCTTTTGTCACCCAGGCCTTCAAGGGCGGTGGCTACAAATTCCGTTCCCAGATAGGAGCCGCCAATGCCAATGACTACGATATCCCTGAAGGGTAACCCGGCCGATCCCTTGATGTCGCCGTTATGTATGGCCTGCACGAATTCCTTGATCCGGCTTCGCACGGCCTTGATTTCAGGGATAACATTATAACCATTATCGTAGACCGGTTCGTCTGAAAACTGGCGGGCCGCTGTATGAAGGGCCGCTCGGTCCTCAGTGACATTGACATGGGCGCCGGTCATCATTTGATTGAACTTTTCGGAAATTTTTCGGTTCTCAGCGAGTTCGAACAGGTAGCCCATAACCTGGCTGTCAACCCGCTGCCGGGAATAATCATAAAAAAGGCCGCCGCCGGAAACCGAATACTTTTCCACCCGAGTTTTCTGATTGACAAAGTGTCTGAGATGATATTCCGGCAACTCCATCTTTTCTGCACTTGAGGCCAGTTTTTGCCAGATTGGCTGACTGGTTAAAGGTTGATCGGCCATTTCAGGTTCTTCCTTTCCGGGTTTTTATATCAAGGCATCGGATAATGCAGAAATCAGTTCCTGGTAAACACTATCCGCACGATCATTTTCAACATAGCAGGCGCCGGCGGCCCGATGTCCGCCGCCCCCGTATTGGAGCATAATTTCACCGATGTTCACCGCAGATGTCGGGTTGATAATGGATTTGCCGACAGAGAAGGTAGTCCGGTCGTTTTCCGTATCACGCCGGATCAATACCGAGACGTTGCATTCCGGATACAGTGCATAGATGATAAACCGGTTGCCCGGATAAATCATCGGCTGATCCCGAAAATCGAGAACCACGATATTGGAAACCGTTGTGGCTCTATTCTCAAGCTGTTCTTTATACTGCTTTTCGTACGCAAAATAGGTGTCAATCCGCTCTTTCACATCCGGCACGGCCAGAATCTCATGGATTTTCATTTTCATGCAGTAATCAATAAGATCCAGTTTGAATTGTTCTTCCGGGATTCGGAATTCGCCCCACCCCTCTATCCCTGTGCGCTGATCGACCAAAAAGTTAAGAAGCGGCCAGGCTTTGGGATATAAAATTTCGTCCCGGGTAAACTGTCCTGAATCCGCTTTATCAACAGCGGCCATCATCTCATCAAAAAAGGCCGGGAATGTTTTTCTGCCGCCGTAATAATTATAGACGACCCGGGCCGCCGAAGGTGCCTCCGGGTCAATAATATGCCGGGGATTTTTTTTGTTCCTAAGGGTTTCAGATAGGTGGTGATCGATGGCCAGGTTCACACCGGATACATACGGGAGGTTGGTGGTGATGTCCCGGTCCGTCACTTCGATTTCCCGGGCCTGCATTTGACTCGGGTGGTCAATTAATTTAATCTCATCAATAATACCCATATATTTAATCAAAGCAGCGCATATTAACCCGTCCAGGTCGCTGCGGGTTAACAGGCGGTATTTTCTCGTCGGGCTCATGTGTTACATCCTTAATTATTAATTTAGTAAATCTTATTATTAATATCAAACAATGTATTATCCGGCAAGCCAAGATTGGGTTAACAACCTGAAATTTTGATTGTTTTAAAAAACAGTCTTGACATACGGCCGCTGATACTGGTTTAACAAGGGTCAATCCGAAAAATAGGTGGTGGGTATCAGGTATTGGGTTTTAGAAGTTTTTTAGAAGTAGCCCCCCGGCCAGGGGCCAAAGCCCGGGACCGAGCTTAAAAGCAACTTCTGTTACGAGGTAA
>JAGYOX010000144.1 GCA_018399235.1 Desulfobacterales bacterium
TTTGGCGATATTCGTAAAAAAAGCCCTTGACAGCCAATCGGATTATTCTTTATACAACAATTAAATTTTAAGCCGAGGTAGCTCAGTCGGTAGAGCAGGTGACTGAAAATCCCCGTGTCGGTGGTTCGATTCCGCCCCTCGGCACCTTAAAATCAGGGATTCACGGCGACCCTAAAAAGGTCGCCGTTTCTTTTTTGGGTTTTTGTACAACCCGAGTACAACCCGGAAAAAATCTTCAATTTTTTTGCTATCAACAAAACCGAGGCAGCCGGCAATAATTCAGTTGACCTTTCCCCTGGCCAAGGTACAAATCGGCCAAAATATGGAATCTCAGGAGGTCGGTTTCAGGATCCGGGCCGGGTGGGATCGCCCTGGAGTGGATCCAGGACCTCGAGGCCGGCCACAAAATAAAAAAGCCGGAGGACTTAACCCCCGGCTATGCAACAAAAAATATAAAATTAAATTTTAATTGTTTTTACTTTCGGATCAAATCGACTTCTCCATTTTGGGTACGCAGGCCATTGAAACAGAATTGGCTCAATAATATTACCATATTCATTAATGTCTGTTATCTCTCCAAATGAAATCAGTTTTTGAGCCAAACTTTTAACAACGCCCCAAACAGGGGGGATTTCAAAAAACTCATGCGCCCAGCGCTCCATCATGAACAATATCCGCAATGGCGGCCAACCCCTCCTGGCTATCATTTCTGCAGTCGTTAAAGCTATCCCTTCATCGGTTCCATCACGCCATTCTTTTTCCGATGAACAATCCGTAAATGCCCAAGCAGATTCATCAACCGCTTCTTCCAAAGGCTCCACACTGTCACTAACGATACTCTCAGCGACCCGCCCACCCAAAAAATGAATTATTCTCATTTTTCCTTTTACCCAGATTAGGCCGGAAGGGTAATTCTTTAAAATAGAATCAAAGGCAAGGACTCTTTCTCTTGCGAATTGTCCCATGCGGTCTTGATTTGGAATAATAGATACTTCTTTGAAATGAGAAACATCTCCCTCAAAAAAAGCATTTGTTACAGCATGACCGGCTTCATGGTATGCTTTTTCCTTTAAACTTTGGCGTATAAGATCAATATGAGTTTCAATTTTTATCCCCGGCATTTTTTTTGCCCAGCCATCAAAAGCCTTAAGCTCAACATCAGTTATGTTTTCCAAAACCAAACTCCTTTCAACCCCAATCTTCCGGCACATCCTTTTGAGGCCTGCCGGGCACCGTCACCCATTTAAGCCATGCGTCTATATTGTCCACATGCGCCCGCCAGGCCCCGCCCCAAAATACCGCCGGAAACCCTAACCGTATAAGCTCTGGAAACAAGCCCTTGCCAAACCGCGAAAACTCGCAAATTTCATTTTTACCGACCAATATTTTTTTTGACCGTTGCATAAGGGCAAGCAACCACACCGCCTATCGGACCTTGACAGAGATCACGTCCCCAAATGCGAATAAACCCGGACCAAGCTCCCTATCAACTTCAATAAAGCCAACATCCTTTTCAATGCCATCCACAAGCCGATCAATCCTTGTTCGGGCTTGACGCACAAGACTGCCATAGACCCCCCGAAGCGCCTGCAGCACCCTTCCTCCATCCAAATCACCGAAATTGCTAATAGCGGAAAATTCATTAAGAAGCACTGAAAAATCCTCCAGCGGCTGCATCGCATCTTCAAGGCAATCCTCCATTGAGGAATCAACCGTTTCTTCAATGCGCTCCAAACAGGGCCCTTCGGCTATTTTCCGCCATTGCTCATTAATGCCGGCCCCCTGATAGTAGAGGCAACCATCATTTTCAGAATAGAAGCATTTAAACCGCGCTGCCATCTGATCGGCCACCCTTTTTATTTTGGGCGGGTGGTTGCCAACCTTTGCCAACCACCAGGAAACAAAGACCGTATACAAGACCCTATCCCTGACCGTTTTATTTTCTTCCGCGTCCAGGCAGTCTTCAATAAAAGCTTGATAGATATCATCATGAGTTGTGTTGCTTGCCGTATTCTGCTTTTTTTTTGTCATGAAACCCCCTTTTATTTCTATACCTTATTTAAAAACCCCTTCCAGTCTGTAATCCGTTCCTGTGCGGGCTTTCTTGAATCCGGCTTTAGCGAATTCACCTGAATCCTGATTGTATCAATTACCAGGTGCAGCCGATTCAAATAGTCTTCCGCCTGGCTTAAAGCCGCCTCGATGTGAGCCAGCCCTTCAAGGGTTTCATCATCATCCGGTTTAACTCCCATACAATTACCTCCTTAAAACAAAAAAAACCGGCTCACTCACGGCTTAAAATTTTCTGGTGTTTCAATTTTTTTCATCAAATCATCAGGCGTAATGTGCAATCTCAAGCCCAGGTCCGTTAAACGCTCCCTCTCATAGCCATATATGCTTGGACCTTCCCAAGCCACCTCTATGGTCCCGAGATTTTCCTGGATAAAACAGAATACACCGTCAATATTTCTTTGCACATTCTCATAAAGCCATTCTCCCAAAACAGATAGGTACATTTTTGACTGCTGCCAGACCGGCTCCCCATTTTCTTCGTAGTCTGCCCTTTCAATTGCGGAAAGAAGCTCAGTAAAGCTTTTCACTACTTCAAGCTCACGATCAATAATATCCCTGAGATCGTCTGTTTTTGCATGTCCCATAAATAAACCTCCTTAAAAATAAAAAGCGCCCTGGAAGGCCTTCGGCTTTACAACAAGCCGCCCGGTCCTTGCGGATACCGGCTTCCAGGGCGCAAAATATTTTTTTCGTACAAATAAAAATAGACCATTACGGCGGTCCCTCCGGTTGTAAATTTAAAGGCGTATTCAGAATAGTAAAATCAAAGAATAAGTCAAGGCCTTTTTTGCCATGCTTCGGCCTGGAGCTGTAGGGCCTGCTAACCGGCCCATTTTTAATGTTTCATATATGTTTAATTGCTACGCAGCTTAGCAGACTCAAGCGCCCTTACAAGCGCCTGGGCGCCGTCTGCGGAAAAATCGAGCGCATCGCAAAAAATGAAAAAGAGTCTGCGGAATATGACAAGCACCGCGCTAAAATGCACAAGATAATAGGATATTAAAAACACGGGGGCCGCGCATCCTACACGCGGAGAAAGGCTACGCGATGAAACTAACGACTGAACACAGTATGAGCAGTTACGGCATCCCGATTTTTGTGGATGATAAAAAAAACCCCCTGGACTACGCCGATGGGGTCCGACAACTGCGCAAAGAACACGGCTGGTCGGTCCGCGACCTGGCCGATCATTGTGGCGTATCCCCCCGCACCGTCGAGGGATGGGAACAGGGACGCTTGCCGTCAAAACCCGCCCTGTTGCTGATGCAAAAACTCCTTGATTCATAATTTCACTTTTCTTTCCCAGGCCCCGGTACTACACCGGGGCTTTTTTATTAGGGCCCAACGATTAAAATAACCAGCAGGCGCGGCTTTATGCGCCTGTCTGGTTTATTGATTGGTTAGCCAATTTAACATCATAATCCTTTGCGACTACTCCTTTTTTCTTGTCGCCCCGCACATGCGGTTGTATCCAAAAACGACCGACAAGCCTACCAAACAAAGGTTTCTCTTTTGTGTAATACCGAAAATGCCCCCGACAAAAGTGCAAGCGCATTGTATTCTTTAGAGGCCCCCCACCCTCCGAAGCCGTCTGCTGCCCAGGTTTAACAACTTCCAAAGTATGATAAGAAAAAAGTGGTGGCTTATTCTTACGAGCACGTTTTTTATTTAATTTTTCTGGAGGGTTGTTTTTCTTGTGAATGATGTTTTTGGTGTTTAAAAGCATCAGCGTGAAATTTAATATGCACACTTGGGTATAAATAAAATCTGCATAATCCTGATTACTTCCAATCCCTGAATCCGATAAATACTCAATATCAAACTGAGATTTATCTTCCTGCTTGATTATCATCTCATCCCCAGCCCCAGGGCGAAGAGCAAGCGCTCGCCAATATGTTTCAAAATTATCAATCGCTAAGTGCTTTAAAATTTCATCCATCTATATTGCTCCAACGAAGATTGGAATTTGTAATTTTTCGACACCCTTTATAGCGGGTTTGATCTGAACCATTAAAAATCTCTTTGTTTTTTTTGATTATGCCCTGGATTCCAGGCCAGGGCATAATCACTTGGAGAAAACCTATGAAAAGAAATCACCACATGATTATTTTATACCCGACTTAAAACAAAGCGGCAAAAATCCCTGTCCGTGTCTGTCATTTCCTGGCAAACTATTTGATTGATTTTTGGCTTAAATCATCTGATTTTAAGCTTCGGTCACGGTTGGTATTCTCTGGATCGCTCGTTATTGCCCGGATCTCATTATATTTTTCATATAAATCCGGCTTGAATATAGCCCATAAAAGCAGCCGATATTCACTGAAATCAGTTTCCCGGTGGGGGGCCTTTTTATTTACATACGGACAGCCGCTACATTCCCAATCTTTTAAATTGTCTGTGACCGCATGGTTAAGACACTCATTATAATACGGACAATCAATATTTCTCATTTAAGTTCTGCAATAAACCGAGACCAGCCGGACAAACTAAAAAAGCGGCTGCATCAAACCCTTGATACAGCCGCTTTTAACGGAGAATTTTTGCCGAAACCAACCGATATATATTTAAGTCTTTACCGCCATTAACGCCCGGGACAATGCGCATGTTTAAAAACGCACTCAATGACAATAAATACATATCTTAAAGGAGCCAATCCCTTAAATACATTGAATCTTCATGGTTTGCCCTGATTTTTATTGTCTGGTCGAAGGGCATTTCAAGGCCACATTCTTCTTGAAATTGATCCTGTGCATGATTCCAGGCCTCAATTTGCCCGCCGATTTCTACCATAAGGGCTTCAAATTGTTTTTGGACAGAGGCTTGGCGCTCTTCACACAGCTGACCTATCAACGCGTTTAATTTGTCAAACAATAGCCGGTCCGCTTCTTTGCAATCTTTGGCGGCCACCGGGATTTGATCGGCCGCCTGCTCGGCCAGCTTATAAAGGTCGTCGGCCTCCTCTCGAAGCTTCTTTGCCTTTGCTGACAGCTTTACGGCATCATCACCGCGCTGGATCGCTGCATCAACATCCGCTTCGGCCTGAGCGGCTTCGGCCTCTTTAGCCTCAGCTTTTTGCGTGTACCTGTCCCGGCCCTTCTCCAGGTGCTGTAATGTGTCCTTTTTCGTGTCACGGTTCTTAAAAAGATCCGCCAATTCCCCTGAAGCCGCAATTTTGCGGAATTCAGCCAAAACCCCGGCCGCTGTAATAACAGCTTTGTTTTTTGTCATCTTGTCCATCTCCTTGTTTATAGATTTCTGACCAATTCTTCAGATAACGGAATCAGCTGTTTGAACTCTCCACGTAAGCCCGGTGGAGATCAGGATTTTTCTTTGCAACCACCCGGATAGCCTCGCTCCGGTCACAGCCTTTTTCCGCCATTGTGTCATTGACCGCCCGGTTAAAATTGACAACCGCGCTTTTATCCGCATGCTGCCCGGAGCGGCCGCGCGCTTTTTGGCCCTGGGCAAAGGGCTTTTTGTTTTTGTCTTGAATATACGCCTGGTGAAGCGCCGGCTGACTACGAGCAACCTGTTTAATGGCTTCACCCCGACTGCAACCTTTTTTTGACACAAGCTGACCAACCGCCCTGTTAAATTCGGCGGCCGCATCATGGCCAGCAGCTGGCCGGGCAGGATAGCTTTTTTTGAACTCCTGAAACTGGGCGGCTGTAATTCCGGTATTTACCAGGTTTCCAAAACGCTCGCCGGCCTCGTTGCCGAAAAACTCTTTTGCCAGATCCACAACACGGCTTTGGGCGGATTCTTTCCTCGCGTCCTGGCGGATCTGATTGACCAGCTGCGGATACTGTTTTTCAAGGTCCTTTACTGTGTGAATCATAACAACACTCCCTTTTTCTGTGTTTGCCGATCAGGCAAACATATTTAAAATATTGTGAAACCTTTCGGCTTCCGCCGGGCCATAATGCAAATTGATCAGGCCAATAATCCGATCAGTCAATATCCGCCGGTTGGCCTCAACTTCTTGATCAATGATCGCTTTGATAAGATCCCGCTCAATATCTTCCAGGTTCATTCTGGAAAAATCCGGAAGCTCAACTTCTGGCTGGAGGTTTTCAGGACTCATAACTGACGACTCCATCATTTTAGTGTTTGATGGTTTGACACCCCCAAACAAGTGGGGATGCCAAACACACCGGCTGTAAACAAAAACTTCTTACAAGGAGACCCACGGACCGCCCGCAGGCAGTTTTAATATAGAATATAGAAAGGCGATTCGTCAAAAAGCCGTGTCCTGCTCTGTCACTCCCTGGCAAAGAAATATACCTGTAAAAAAAAATTATTGAGGCAAACTAAGAGGCCTTTGCTGCAGGGGCTTTTTTATTAGATGCTTCTTCATTATAGGCAGCCAATATCTTTTGCGCTGTATACCGACCAAACGGAAGACGATTGATAGCCTCAAACACTTCAGCATCAAAATAAAGGCTTTGAGAAATTTGAGTTAAAAGATCCCAATTGGCGCTGGACCATTCCGGCGGATGTTCAATCTTCAATTGATCTGCTTGATGAATAATAGATACGGGATGTCCCTGCATAAGCTTTGACAGGTTAAGCATGCCCGGCGGGATGTTTTCCTGCAGCCCTGGATCCGGCTCCTGCACCTGGCCGCAAAACTGTTTTTCCGCTTTAACAACGCCTGATTTCTTTTTTGTTTTCATTTTAAACCTGGGCGGAAGCCCCGCTAAAATCCACTGACGCAGATCCACGCCTGCAGCAAACGCCTCTCCCGGATCCTTACCCGAAGAAACCGGCCACCTATCAACCTGAGAGAAATGATCCCGCCACCAAATAATATCTTTTAAAGCCGTCCCGTCAGAATCCAGCGTGTTTAAAATCACCAGGGAAGACCTCAAAAGCTCTGCGGCCTTATCGTCCGGCCTGGTGGAAGAGGAGCCCAGCCCCACCACCCCGACCAGATCGCCGGCAGCCTGATAAACGGCCATTGCATCTAATTCAGACTCCACAATGACAAAGGCCTGTTTATCCTTTCCGATAATCAGGGTTGCCCCGCTTGAACCCGGAACCGCCCAATACTTCGGCTTTTCCGGATACCGATTTTCCGGCCGGCGGATACGTACCCGGTTCAGGCTGCCGTCTTCGTCTATCATGGGGATCACAATCCCGCGCGGGATCCATAGAGCCTTTTTTTTACCGTTCTCCCTGTATTCCTCCGGCAGCCCCCAGGATACGCGCGGCCGAAAAATATCCTTAACCCCGTTTTTGCCGGGCTCCCCGACATTCAATCCAAGTTTGAAAAGCTCTGCTGTTTCCTGGTTGATACCCCGGCCTTTAAGGTATTTGAGCGAGTCCGGGGATTTTAATAAATGATTGTGCGCCCATAAGATAAA
>JAGYOX010000145.1 GCA_018399235.1 Desulfobacterales bacterium
GGGCGGTGAGCGAGCGGTATGAGGCGGCAAGGGCCCGTCTTTCTCCCTACCTTTTCGCGCCTTACAGCCGCGCCCCCCACCTATCGGTATTTGTTTGCGGCTTTCCCGCCAGGACTGCGAGATTCAAAGATGATTATCCGGCCGCATGCATGGCCGGTCATTAAATCCGGGGACAGCATACCTATTTATAAAGTAAAAATCAGTAAGCTCTACCTGGATATAGATTCGAAAAGGGCCAAAAGGGGCACAAAAAAACCACTGATTTGCCAGGCGGGCTCAGCGGAAGCCTTTGCAGGTTCTGCCACCACTGGTAGAGAACAATTGAAAGATATAATTAAAAGTTGTAGATGGCAACCATTATGTCTTAGGTTATAGATAACATATCGTTTTACAAAAAAATTTAGCTTTGCGATTGATTGCATAGAAACCTGGAGGCCCTGGGATATGGCTGTTAATCCGAAAAAGCCGTTTAATGAACTGCCGCTGTTGCCGCCTGAAAAAGATATCGAAACCCGGCGGGTTTTAAAAAAGGCTGTTTGCGCCGGTCGAGCTTTAGCAGAATTGAAGGGTCTTGGTGAAACTATTCCGGATCAGGCATTGCTGTTAAATACCCTGGTGCTTCAAGAAGCCAAGGCAAGCTCCGAGATCGAAAACATCATCACCACCCATGACGAACTGTTTAAAGCCTATACCGCCAAAACCGGCCAGTTCGATCCAGCCACCAAAGAGGTGCTCAGGTACCGCGAAGCCCTGTGGGAGGGGTTTTATGCCTTAAAAAAACGGCCGGTGCTGTCAACCAACCTTTTTGTCAAAATCGTTCAGATCATCAAAGAAAACAATGCCGGCATACGAAAAACACCCGGCACTACCATTGCAAATCAAGCCACCGGGGAAGTGCTCTACACCCCGCCTGAAGGCGAATCCGTGATCAGGGACAAGCTTAAGAATCTTGAAGATTATATCCACGCAGAAGATGACGTGGACCCCTTGATCAAACTGCCGGTCATCCATTACCAGTTTGAAGCCATCCATCCCTTCTCCGACGGCAACGGCCGGGCAGGCCGCATTATCAATATCCTGTTTCTGGTATTGCATAACCTCCTTGACCTGCCGGTCTTGTATCTCAGTAAATCGATTATCGAGCAGAAGGGCGATTATTACCGTCTGCTGCGCGATGTCACCGAGAACGCGGCTTGGGAGCCATGGATGCTGTTTGTGCTTGAAGCTCTGGAGGAAACCGCTAACTTTACCCGGGAACGAATTATCGCCATCCGAAACCTGATGTACGAGACGATGGAAAAGGCCAAAAAAGAACTGCCTAGCCGGGTGTATTCAAAGGAGTTGATTGAGCTGCTTTTCCGGCAGCCTTATTGCAAAATTGCATTTCTTGTGGATGAAGGGATTGCTTCGCGTAATATCGCCAGTAACTATCTGAACGAATTAATAAAAATTGGGGTTTTAAAAAAAGAATCCATCGGCAAGGAAGTCATTTTTTTGAATGTTGGCCTTTATGAGCTACTGTCAAAGGAATCAAACGTGCACTGATTTAGTGCATAATGAAAAAACATGCACTAAAATTTAAAAAATTAGTGCATGTTGTTGAGGAATACACTGATTTAGTGCATCTTAAAATCGGGGGGCATCATATAAATTTATTTCTCATCAACAGTCAATAACCATGCTTTTTAGGGGTGGTTATTGACTCTTACTTGTTTTCGTTGCCGGCTTTTGCATTTCGACTGAGCGTAATTAACCCTGCGTTCGCTGGGCTGCATACAATCACATTTCATCAAAAGGATAAACAAACATGAAGAAAGCATTGGTGACCGGCGCGGCCGGTTTTATCGGGTCCCATGTGGTCAGTCAGCTCTTGGATGCCAATGTGGCGGTTCGGGCTTTGATACGGCCCGGCGAGGACACCGCCAATCTGGAAGGGATGGAAATAGAGCGGATCGAGGCGGATGTTTTGGATGCGGAGAAAGTCAGGCAGGCGGTTTCCGGGGTGGATACGGTGTTCCACCTGGCCGCGATCTATGCCATCTGGATGCCGGACTGGAGCCGGATTTATGAGGTGAACATCCAGGGCAGCCGCAATGTCTTATGGGCGGCCTTTCAGTCCGATCAGGTCAAACGAGTGGTGTTTACCTCCTCGATATCCGCCCTGGGCATTGCCCCGGGCAAAGAAGTCTCCAACGAGGAAACCCCCTTTAACCAGTATACGCTGGGCAGCCATTATGTAATCACCAAATACCTTTCCCAGCAGGAGGCCCTGGGATTTGCCCAAAACGGACTGGACTTGGTGGTGGTCAACCCGGCGTTTCCCTTTGGGCCAAACGATATCGGACCGACGCCCACGGGCAAGGCCATCATTGATATCGTCTCCGGCGTCAACCGCACAGCATTTGACGGCGGCATGAACGTCGTGGATGTCCGGGATGTGGCCAAAGGGCATTTATTGGCCGCGGAAAAGGGCAGAACCGGTGAATGCTATGTGCTGGGGAACAAGAACGTCACCATCGCCGAGCTGATGAAAATCGTCTATCAGGCCATCGGCAAAAAGGGCGTGTTTATTCCGAAGCTACCGATTAACCTGCTCAAAGGCGCGACTTCGGCCATGGCCATGTGGGCGGATCATGTCAGCAAAAAGCCGCCCATGTCAACGCCGGTGGAGGTCACCTATGCATCCAGTTACCTGTTTTTTGACAACGCCAAGGCCAAAACCGAATTGGGCCTGACATTCCGGCCGGTGGAGGCCTCAATTAAAGAGTCGATTGAGTGGTTTAAATCGCGGGGCATGATTTAGGCGGTGGCTGATCTTTATTTCGCGGATCACTGACGAACTCCTCATAATCAGCGAAAGGATAGGAGGGAGCTAAGGAAATGGTTTTGGACACGGCCGCGTGCGCCGAAGACTTGTCCGGCTTTCTTTCCCATCCGTTTACCGTACCCACCGAGCGCCGCGACTACAGGGAATGGCACCACGGCCGCAGCCGGTATGCGGTATGGGTGGTAGATGCCCCGTGCCGGGCGGTGAGCGAGCGGTATGAGGCGGCAAGGGCCCGTCTTTCTCCCTACCTTTTCGCGCCTTACCGCCGCGCCCTCCACCTATCGGTATTTGTTTGCGGCTTTCCCGCCAGGACTGCGAGATTCAAAGATGATTATCCGGCCGCATGCATGGCCGGTCATATTGAGGATTTGGCAAAGGCCGGTCCCGCCCCCTTTGAAATTGAAGTCGGCGGGATCAACAGTTTTGCATCCGCCCCTTATCTCGCGGTTCGGGACAGGCAGGGCGGCCTTGCCGGAATTCGTAATCTGCTCTCCAGCCGGTGCCATGAAATCCGCTTTGCGCCGTACACGCCCCACCTGACCCTCGGCCTTTATTGCAGCGCTTTTGATACCCGCCGGGTAACGTCAGATATCGCCGGTTTTTCGGATACCAAGCCGATTGCCTGGCGAATTGAGGGTATTCGCCTGGCCACTTACAGCGCCTGTGAGATCGGCGGCCCGCTCAGATTTGAGCATACCGTCCGATTCGGCTGAAAAAAATATGGATTTTGCCTGACGCCTGCAAAATTGAGTCAAACGCGATTAAGAGCCAGGATGATTTTATTTGACTTGGTTTGATTTCTCATTCATTGTTTAAGCGTATTCTAGACAATTGAGGCTATTAAGGACGATTTAGATCAGCAACATCTAAAATAGGGTTGGTTAAATGCTGCTTTCCCCCGCAAGTCAAACAGCCCCCCGGACAGAACGGGTATCCGCCTTAAAAAAGGCGGTGCAGGAATTTCCGCCGCAGATATGTACGGAGCGGGCGGTTATATGGACCCGATATTTCAAAGATCGCGCAAACCGTAAAAAGCCCGTCTGCATCCAGATCGCCGAGGCGCTGGAAGCGGTGCTTTTGAACAAAACCATCAAGATCTATCCGGGCGAGCTCATCGTCGGCAACCATACATCCAAGCGGGTAGGGGGCGAAATTCTGCCGGAGCTTCTGGGCGTGCCGGTGATGGAGGATATTTTCAAGTATTCAAAAAGAAAGACCAGCCCCCTAAAGATATCAGCCCGGGAAACCTGTCAGCTTCTGTCTATTCTGCCCTTCTGGATGTTTCGGTTCGTTGCGATCCGGGCGCATAAGTCGCCGATTAAAAAAGTCTGGAAGCTGGTCAGCCAGCTGAGGTCTTATTTTTATGTGATGAATGAAACCGGTGGGATCGCGCACACCATTCCGGATCATGAAAAGCTCATAAGGATAGGCACCAACGGACTCATCGAAGAGATATCAGCCCACCAGAAACAGGTCCCAGAGACCTCGGATGAATGGCACTTCTACGAGGCCATGAAAATCAGTGCAGGCGCCTTTGCCCGGTTTTGTAAACGTTACAAAAGGCTTGCCCAAGAGATGGCGGCCAATGAATCTGACCCGGAGGAACGGCGAAACCTGGAGGCGATTGCGAAGTGTTTTCAAAATGTGCCTGAAAAAGGCGCGGGGACATTTCGCGAAGCGCTGCAGGTAGCCTACCTGGCGCATCTTACCATCATGATGGAGAGCCTGGACAATTCCGTGGGCCTGGGGCGGATGGACCAGTTCCTCTATCCCTTTTATGAAAAGGACATGAACAGCGGCAGGTTGAGCCGGGAGAAGGCAAAGGAGCTGGTTGCGGCATTTTCCATCAAGATGTGCGAGCTGGTGCCCGTATTTCCGGAGCGCGTGGTAAATTTTCACGGCGGTTTCTACAACGCGCAAGTGGTCACCGTGGGCGGCGTGGATAGAGACGGCAATGACGCCGCAAACGAGCTGACCTATATCTTTCTGGAAGTGATGAATGAGCTTCGGATGCGGGAGCCCAACTATCACGCAAGGCTTCACGCCCAAATGCCGGAAGCCTATTTTAACCGGGTTGTTACCAACTTAAGCACCGGCGCCAATACGCCGTCTCTTTATAATGATGACGTGATTATTGAAACCATGTGCAAAAACGGCTACCGGTTGGAAGACGCCAGGGACTACTCCGGTGTGGGGTGTGTGGAGCCGATCGCGCCGGGAAAAACTTTCGCCTCAACCAATGCGGCCATGGTTAATGTGCCGCTGATTCTGGAGCTTGCCCTGAACCGGGGCCGGCGGTTTGGTTCGCCTGTCCGTGCGGGCGCAAAAACCCTTCCAGTATCTCAGATGAGAAGCATGGAGGATGTTAAAGCCGCATTTGAGAGCCAGCTGGCATGGGTGATTAAAAGCCTTGTCGGCGATCTTAAGGCCCTGGAGCTGGCGAATCGGATTTACCATCCGACGCCGTTCACCAGCATGCTCCATGAAGGGTGCATTGAGTCCGGAAAATGCACAACAGGCGGCGGTGCGGTTTATAATTACTCCGGCGTCCAGGCGGTGGCGCCTTCAGCCGTGGGCGATGCGCTTTACGCCATTGAAACGGTTGTGTTCAAGGACCGGCAGATGAGCCTTTCCGAGCTGGTCCGGCTGCTCAAGAAAAATATCGACGATCCGAAATGGCTGGCCCGATTGAAGGGGCTGAAAAAGTATGGCAATGACGAGGCGGAGGCGGATGAATGGACCCTTTATGCAGTGGATGCATTCGGCCGGGCCCTTGACGGCTACGTGAACACCCGGGGCGGCAGATACGTGATGGGTATATACTCGGATACGATCCATGAGTTCTTTGGCCGGATCACCGGAGCCCTGCCGCACGGTCGGAGAAAAGGCGAGGCCTTTCCTTCCGGCATATCCCCGGGAAACGGGTTTGACCGAAAGGGCCCCACGGCGCTTCTTAATTCCGCCAACCGGTTCGATTTCACAACGATTCCCAACGGCATCAATTTAAACCTCAAGTTTTATCCCCACACGGTTAGCGGTAAAAAAGGGCGGATGCTTCTTTCCACGCTGCTAAAAACCTATTTCAGTCGGGGCGGCATGCAGGCGCAGCTCAATGTGGTTGATCCTGACACGCTTAGAAAGGCTCGCGAGAACCCGGATCTTTATCCGAATTTAATCGTTCGGGTTTCCGGGTATACGGTTTATTTTAAAGATCTCGCGCCGGTGGCTCAGGAGGAGATTATCCAGCGGAGTACGCTTGCAGCCTGAATATTCAGCGTTATCCGCCCACGACACTATAACCGGCAGCTAATTTTTTACTCACTACCGAGAACCTCATCTTCAACCATATACTCAATGGTTTCCGGTCTGCCTCGGCGTTTTAACTGGATCGATAGCTTTTCGCCGGCCTTCAGGCGCTCGTAGAATTCCATGGCATCGTCTGCGGTTTTAATCTTCTGGCCATTGATGCCGGTGACAATATCGCCGGTTTTAAGCCCCATGGTTCGAACAATCGAATCCGGCGCAATACTTTCAACCATAAAACCTTCGGGGTTGCCGTCTACAAAATGGGGCTCGATTTTTACCTCTTTCATCAGTTTATTCATGTTCTCAAGGGCGTTATCCACCTGGGTGCGTTTTAACGATATTTTTTGGCCGGGCGCTGTCGATGCGGTTGATGCGGTTGATGCAGGGGGCGGTATCGATGCCTGCCGCTTTTTTCGCAGCCTGGGGTTGCTTATACCGGTTATACCGGCCCCTGCCTCTTCCTCTATTGTCAGTTTTTCTTTTCGGCCATTAATGTCCAGTACCACGCCGTTCCGAAAGATTCTCGATATTGTTGCCTGCCGGATGGTATCGCCCACCCGGTAAAGGCCCTGCCGGTTGGCCTTGCAATCTTCAATAACCGCGCGTTCAATGCCGGCTTTATTTTCGTCTGCGTCTACCGTGCCCCATAGTTTGAGATCCAGCCGCGTCTGTTCAAGCGTCTCGAGATCGATTTCAGGCTCCGGTTTTTTATTTGAAGGGTTTTGTTTTGTATCAAAAAGGTCACGGTCCAAAATTGCCTGATAGTCATCAAACGGCGGGCATGTATTGTTAACCTGGGCGATTGCTGTCGGTTTGGCGGATTTAAAGGTGGGCGCCGCATGATCCAGCTTGATTTGTATGAACTGATAGAAGAGTTTGACGCTGAAAAAGACAGCTGCTGTGATAAGCAGAAGGTTGGCTATTTGGATTAATCGTTTGGCCATAATTGTTTAACATATGGCATGGATCAGGGAAATATGTCAACTGGAAGGAAGTGATGCGGTCTTGACAGTGGTCGTGGCGGCCGATATAAATTGTTTATTAAAACATTTAATAAAATCAAAAGGCTTGACAGTCTCGTAAAAAATCGATTTTGGGATGGCAAAGTAAAAAGTTCAAGCCCCGTC
>JAGYOX010000146.1 GCA_018399235.1 Desulfobacterales bacterium
ACACCCGCCTGCTCATCTACCGGCAAAAGGACGGCATAGGGCTTGCCCCGGCTCGTAACAACGATATCTTGATCTGCCAGTGCCTTTCTGACCTTTTCCGGCTCGTTTCTAAATTTTTTATCGCTTACAATTTTCATTAATATTATCCTCAAAAAGGATCTCAATTTGGCTACATAAAAAATCAGGGGGCATCATATCAATTATTTTTTATCGGTGATTAAATCGGTATGGTGCCCACGCATTCAGAGCCTTCCGCCACCTGTGGGGTGCAAATCTTTTTGTCAGGGGCAACGCCGGGAATGGAATCCCGGTCAACGGCTACTATTTCCGATAAGCTGGTGATAAGCCTTTGAACATTGGATAATGTTTGATATTCAGCGTTTTCAGCTCTGCATCGGCGATTTTGGCGGATGCGGCAATGACCGCGTCAGCTAGTCCAACGCCATGGGATTTCCCGTAATCCCTTTTGTAAAGACCGCCTTTTTTGGCAATTTCTCTAGTTACGGGGATGATATGGAAAAGAGAGACAAAACCATCCAAGACAGATTGTTCTGTTTGCCCTTTTACACCGGCGTATAATTCGGCTACGACAATGGATGAAAGGATAATCCGGGAAGAATGCTCGTCTACAAAATCCCTTGCCTTATGATGCCCTTTTAGGAAATCAACCAGCACATCCGTATCAGGCAAAACCGCTACTGACATTATTGCCTGTCCCACTCCGTCCGGATTTCGTCAAAATCCGGGAGATCCGTGCGATCCCTCCAGATGCCCGCAGCCTTTTTTAATATTTGTTCCCGTTTAAAACGCCCCTCCTGATTGATGAGTCGATCAATAGCCTCCCGGATGAGTTCACTTTGTTTTTTCCCGGAGTTTTTGGCTATTTCAATCAATTCTGCCCGTTGACGTTCAGTCAGGTATATTTGCGTTCTGATCATGCTAATTTTCTCCATTGATGTATACATTAACATTATACATCTATTCAACTTTTGTCAAATGTTAATGAATCGAAATTTATTATGCATTCAATCCAACGTATCATCTCAAATTTTATACCCTCCGCCAAAATTTTAAGCCCGCATTTTTGAAAAATTGGCCGGTAAAGCCATTTTTATATTCAGAAAAGACACTTCCAAGGCCAGTTGTTGAAATACCACCCGATCTAGGACGATTTTAAACCAGAGGACACCATATCAATTTAATTTTTTTTGACGATTAAATAGGTATGGTGTCCCCCGAATTAAATGAAAACCCCCTTTCGTCCCCCCTTTTTGTAAAGGGGGGACTTCAAAGGAATTCCCATTATTCAGTTGAATTGTTGACTGATGCGTTTAACCGGCCTTAACCTCTATTTTTCGCGGTTTCGCTTTTTCCGCTTTGGGCAGTGTCAGGCGCAGCACCCCGTCGCCCAAATTGGCCTCAATTTTATTCTGGTCGATAATCTCGGACAGGGTGAACTGCCGGTAGTATTGTCCGACTTCATACTCAATCATCAGGTCCTCTTCGTCCGGATTTTCAAACGGTTCAATATCACCGGTCAAAGTGAGCACGCTGTCGTTTAAGTCGATGTTTAGGTTGTCGGATGTAACACCCGGCAAATCCGCCAATAATGTAATTTCCGTGTCTGTTTCAAATATGTCTACTGCCGGCGTAAATATCGGTGCCGGCCGGGTCTGCTCGGGTTTGTTCACTTCATGTTTTTCTTTGACCTGCATTTCCTTGGATGTTGTATCAGCCATTTTGCCTCCCTCCTTTCCTTTTCTATTGGGCGCACGCGACTAATGAATCTGGATTTGTCTCGGCTTTGCAGATTCGGCTTTTGGAATCGTCACAGTCAACATTCCGTTGGTCAGGCTCGCCGAGATCTTGTCACTATCGATTTTTCCGGGAAGGGTAATCGCCCTTGAGAATCTGCCGGAATCCCGCTCCCGGCGATGAAATCGTGCGCCTTTATTTTCTTCCGGCAGCTTTCGCTCACCGCTGATGGAAATATTGCTGTTTGTGGCGTTGATTTCCAGGTCATCGCTTTTCACACCCGGCAGTTCGGCCCTGAGATAATAGTTGTCCTTGTCTTCCGTCAGGTTCAAAAGGGGAAATACGCCGGTTCCGGGTACGCGGAAGGTTTGTCGCTCCGTATCATTCATCAGCCGGTCTATCTGTTGTCTCATGCGGTCAAGCTCATCAAAATGGGATCGCCATCCAAGCGTGGGAAAATCAAAAAATCTACTGGTAATCATATGGCATTCCTCCTTTCATTTACGTGTTAATTCATCTGGTTAGTTCCTGTTTGTGATTTTAATCGATTTTGTCCCCGAATCCTTGCGTTTTTTTAGTTTAATCTTTAGTACACCGCGACTGTATTTGGCATCAACTTCGCTTTCATCGACTTCAGCAGGCAGTTCAAGGCTCCGGTTGAAGTATCCATAGGATCGCTCCGCCCGGTAATATCCTTTTTTATTTTCCTTGTTTTCTTTGATTTTCTTGCCTCTTATGTGTAGAAAGCGGCCTTTTTCAATGGTCAGATCAATGTCTTTTTTGTCCATTCCCGGTATCTCAGCTTCAACCGTGATACCGGTTTTCCCCTCGCTAACGTCAACCCGGGGCCACCATTCACTCCGGTTGAAAGGGTAAAATGAGGGCAGGAAGGGTTCGTCAAAAAACCGCTCAAATGGATTTAAAATATCGTCTCGAGGGGCCGCGTCCTCTTTTTTACGTTTCCATGGGATCAAGCTAGCCATGCTAATCACCTCCTTATTAATCTACCCGTTTGTTTCTAATGAACTTGCGGATAAATTGCCATAATTTATTTAATATATAATTAAATCAAAGCGTTAAAAATTTTCCTATTAATAATTTAATCACAAAGCCGAAGGTGTCAAGACCCCCGAATAATTTTTTCGATTAATCGAAAAGAAAATTCTTGAAGGGAATGGATTACGGCCGGCACCCGGATATGATTTGGTGCCGGCTGAGGAGTGAAAAACCGGATGCAGGGATAAAAGGGAGACCAGTTACGCGAAAGAGAATTTCAGTTCAACATCTTCACGGTGTTCGGGTTCGATTTGCCATACCTCACGGGGTTCCAGGCGCATCATATTGGCGATGATAACATCCGGAAACTGCTCGATACGGATATTGAACATGTTCACGCTTTCGTTATAAAATTCCCGGCGGTCGGCAATTTGATTTTCAAGCTCCGAGACCCGGGACTGGAGCTGCCTGAAGCTGCGATCCGCTTTTAGATCCGGATAGTTTTCAACTACTGCAAAAAGGGAACGCAAAGCGCTGGTAATGGCGTTATTGGCGTCATGCACCTCCTTCTGGGAACCGGCATTGTCCAATTGGGATCGGGCTTTTGTGACGTTTTCCAGGGTTGCCCGTTCATGCTTCATGTACCCTTCGCAAACGCTTACCAGTTTCGGCAGCTCATCATATCGTTGTTTGAGCAGAACATCAATGTTGCTCCAGTTTTTGGTGATGTTGTGCTTCAGCTGGATCAAACCGTTGAAAATGATGATCCCGTAGACGATTATTGCAATGATGATCGCCAGGAAAATTAGAAGAATAATGGTTGCCGCCATAAAAAGTATCCTTTCCTTTTAAGTTCACGGTTCACAGTTCACAGTTTAAGGTTCACAGTTTAAGGTTCATGGGTTGTGGATATTGGAAAGGGCTTTTATTCTTGTCATTCCGATGTAAGTAACCATCCTCTTTTGTCATTCCGAGAAGCGAAAGCGACGAGGAATCTTGTATGTTAAAGATTTCTCGCTGCCGCTCGAAATGACAATGGGGAGGGCTCGAAATGACAATGGGGAGGGCTCGAAATGACAAGGGGGAGGGCTCGAAATGACAAGGGGTAAGGCTGTCGTTCGAAATAACATTACCGAACGAATTTCCTCAGTCCCTCAGTCCCTCAGTCCCTCAATCCCTCAGTCCCTCAGTGCCTTAGTCCCTCAGTCCCTCAATCCCTCAGTGCCTCAGTGCCTCAGTGCCTTAGTCCCTCAGTCCCTCAGTCCCTCAGTGCCTTAGTGCCTGTCATTCACAACAGTATTCCGATGCCGCAGGCAAAGGCCGTCGCCCCGCAGCCCAGAAACAGCCAGGAGCGGATCGCAAATTTTCTTAACAGGCCCTCTTCCGAATCCGCCACAATAAAAGGCAGGAGCCCGAATTTAGGCTTTTCAATCACCACGGTTTCGTAGGATCTTTTATCGGATGTCAGTGACTCCGCGTAAACGCTGCTTTCAATATCTTCCCTTGCCGCATCCCACTCCTCCGCGTCGATATGGCCGTCGCTGTTCCTGTCATATCGGGCCATCTGCGACGGGTCCTGTTTGACAGAGCGTAGCTTGTCCATTAGCCGTTCCCGATGCGTTTTTCCGTGCCTTTGGATGTGGGCTGAGCCCAGCACATAGATATTTGCCCCGATGGGGATCATATCTTCAATCACCCGGGTATTCGGGTCGTCCACCTTGATGGCCAGGGACGGAATAAAGCGTCCACGGATGGTCTGCCGGGATCGGGTGAGCGAGTAGTAGGCCCCTTTCGGGTTGATGAGCACCCGGCCTGTATCATCTTCAATATAAAACGGGAGCTTGCCCGAGGATATGGTCCGCACCAGCTTCCATTGGCTGCCCTCGTTGGTTCGTTGGTAGCTATAATACCGGCATTCAAAAAAAATACAGCGGGTGAGCGTGTGGGATGTCCGAAGATCATAATAGGGCCGTGCGCGCCCGGTCAGTTCCGTTATTCCCATGGAGTGGGAGCGGATTTTGGAAGTGGGCGTATTTTCCACCATTCGCTTATAGTAAAGCAGCAGCAGGGAATAGCAGAATATACCGGCGCCGGTTATGGCGATTGAAATCCCTAAAACAATCTCCCAAAACCATGCGCCTCCTTTTATCCATTCCATGCCGGCCACGGCAAAAAAGAAGATGGCGCCGACACCGATTAGGCTTCCGATAACATCTGAGACGGATCCTTGAAACATACCAAAGAATCGGGAGTGCTCAACCGGCGGCGGCGGCTCAAGCCCTGAAAAGTCGTCGGCGTCCTCGCTCTCAGAACCGTCCCAGGTCTCTTCGCGCAGGGCTTCGCCATTTTGCGCCGCAGACGCGTCGGAAGTAAATAATTCGTTGCGGCTGGCAACCATCATATAGTGGGCATATACGCCGAGCCTTCGTTCAATGTTGGATTTCCCCTCATCCCAATTCGGTTTGGCGCCGGGCAGGGCGGCAATGCCGAAATAATAATCCACTGCGTGAGTTTTTGACCGGCGTATGGCCTCATCCACCATGGTTCTGAAGTTGACGCTGACACTGGGTGACAAATGCTCGTTTAGCCCCAGAAAAACAAATGCCCCTGAATCAATGAAAACGCCGCCTTTGGCCGGATTTTCTTTCATGTCATAGAAAACCGCGGCGCCTTGCGACATGGATAATTTTTTCAGCACCTCTTCAAAGGGTTTATCCTGGACCTGGCTGGTATAGGCAATGGTGGTCATGATCTGTTTGACCGCCTTGCCGGAAAGATCGGTGACAATCACCAACAGGTCGGTTGTCTCATCAACACGCAGAATGGTCTCTTCTTCGGCGGTTTGAAATTCAATAAAATCATCGGAGAGGTTGACCCGCTTGGCCTGGGGCGGCAGCTTGGGAACGGCAACATCGGATTTGGCCACAACCGCTGCCGGAATGCCGAAATCCGCCATATCTTTTATACAGTTGTCTAAGGCTTCCGGAGTTACTTTGGGCCGCATCACGCCGAATCCCGGGCCAGCCAGACGATACCGCAGGTCGCTTTTGTCGACTCCGGAGGCGGTTTCAAGGATTTTAAGCATCTCATCCGGGTTTTTCGGCATCTTTGAAAGCCGGCGGAACAGGATAAGCTGCTCATTGGCCGGCTTTTTTTCAGAAGCCTGTTTTTTTCCCTTTTGCCCGGGCACCAGGATCTCGGTCGGATTTTTCATGATCAATTATTTTTAAGTTACAGGGTAAGGGCCTAAAAGTTAGGTGGTAAAAATAATACCATAAAAATATGTCTGGCTAAATTTTTTTATCCCAAGTCCAATTTTTTATCAGGGGTATTGGCCGGCCAGCATCCTCCAGAAAGCCTTGAGGGTCTGCGGGCTCATCCCGGTGAAATATCTAATTTCCGGGCAGCCTTGTGGCTTTAGCAAAAGCCCCCATAAGGGTTTGACCTGATGAGGCAGCATGGCATACCGGAGATCGCCGATAATCAGGGGCTTTTCCGAATACTTATACACGTAGCCGTCGGCAAAATGGGAAAAACGTCTAATATCCCGGCAGTAGACTGTTTTAAAGGGATTGCCGGAACAGCCGGGGGGTTGGTATTTTTGAACCGTTTCCCCGGTATAGACATGGTGAGCGGAGAATATCCCGAGCCGTACCGCATCAACATGAAACATGCCGTTGGTTTCATATACCCCCCGCCAAAGAATCAGGTTGCCGATGGTTGGCATCACCCGGATGCGTTCAATATTATGCCCCCGGCGTTCAGCCGTATCAGCAAGCAGCCGGGTAGCGGTATCTCTGGCGGCAAAGCCGGCCATTAGATAGCAAAGCCCCAAAATTAGGCCGATACCCGCCAACCGTCGGGCCTTTTTTCGGTAGGCAATAATTATAAAAACAAAAAGAATCAATGAGTAAGCCGGATCGATGATCGCAATATTGTCCCAGGCCACGCGATGATCGGAAAAGGGCCAGTATAAATAGGTGCCGTAACTGGTACACGCATCCAGCAGGCCGCCGGTGGCATAGCCTAAAGTGGCATATAAATAGATTTTTTTAAAGTCGAGCTGGCGTCTTATCAACAGCCAGGCGATTACCGCGGCAATGGCTCCGCCGATAGGAATAAAAATAAGGGAATGGGTGAAATGGCGGTGAATCAGCAGGTTGAACAGGGGGTCGCTGAATGAATGGATAAAAACGTCGATATCCGGAAGCATGCCGCCGGTTAGACCGGCGATAGTGGCATACCGGATGGTTTTTTTGTCTGCGATGCTCTGGGGGACAATTATGCCTGTCAGTCCTTGCGTAAGCGGGTCCATAAATCGATTTTTACGAGATTGTCAGGGTTTAAGGTTTAAGGTA
>JAGYOX010000147.1 GCA_018399235.1 Desulfobacterales bacterium
GCTCCTTCTGGTTGTATGGGCTGTGAAAGCCTTTGTCAAAACTGCAGCTTGTAAGGTTCGGAAACCGGCTTTGGGCTTCATCAACTATTGAAACGGCAATTGTGTCGTCGGTTTCATTTTCCATCACATGATGGTGAGGGTGGAATCCGCAGCTACTGTCTGACTCTCCGTATCTTTCTTTTCCAACAACTTTACCGATCCGGCTTTCCCCCCGCCTTTGGCAAGCACGCCCCTTTTAACCAGCTGGTCCCGAATTCTCTTATAATCATCTTCCGAAAAATTCAGATCCGGTTCTGAGGCCAGCAACTCCATCAGCTTTTTATTTCCAATGGCCCTGCCATCTGCCGGCACATGACTTAATAGCTTTTCAATTAGGGTTTTATCAGAATGCGTCATTTTTCCCTCTTCGGATATTGCAACTGGAGGTCAAAACAGAATTGATATGTTTTGGGCGCGAAAGGAATTTATCTGTAAGGCTAAGGCGATCAATCATTTTTCAGATCCCATAAAACACTAATTTGAAGTGCGGGGTTCTGATGGGCATATGGGTTTTGTAGAATTGCCGAATAAAAACATTTAATGAATATGTTTATATAGTTGTGTTTTATATATCAAGAATGGGGCAGGAAAAATCGTATGGAAGGATCGCAAAAGAAGACAATAAATCCGAAAATGCCTCTTAATAGCATCGAGAATAAAAAATATACGCCTATGTTAACCGCAAGGCTATTTGGCTATCAATAAAAGCCGCCGGTGAAAGACTTATAAATCAACTCCCGGCGAAGGAATGACTTTAAAGAGGTCCAGCACCGACGGCTTTTCTTGATCATACCAAAAGCAAACCATACAAGCAAGGGGGGAAGGCTGCATGATTAGCAGCGCCCGGTTTAGGCTTAGGACCAGCCAAAAGTTTTTATCTTTTGATAGCTATGGCAAATTTTGTTATGGGGGGAGGGGTAAAAAATTAAATAAACTCTAATAATTTTTACAGCTTAACCAAAAAAAGGATTCAAAAATGTTGACATTTGTCAACCCTGAATGATACTTATGGTTAGAAACACTCCCTATCACAGCAAAAAGCGAATTTGCAAATTAATAGACGAGGGCAATGTTTTTATTACTGAAGAGGCAAGAAAATCAGCAAAAGATTGCTTTGGATGGGAGATATTAGATATTGAAGCAGCATTAAAAAAGCTACCTCGAAAAGCTTGTTATAAATCAGAGCGAAGATTCAACAATCCATCAGTTTGGGTTGATTATTATAGAGCGTGGGGTCTTATGGGAGAAAATGTATATACTCATTTTTATATTGAAAACAACATGCTTATCATTGACAGTTTCAAGGAAATTTAAAAATGAGATGCCTTGAGTGTGATTCTCAATATGTTGAAAAAATTGGGACGATAGCCATTACCAGCGATTATGTTGGGGATTATAGGGTTGAAAACGTTAAGTATTTTGAATGTCCAGTTTGCGGGAGACGTCTATTTCCGAAGGAAACGGCAATTAAAATATCGGAAAAGGAAAAAGGAATCCAAAGAGAGCTAATCAAAAAGCTTCCGGTGGGTGACTTTATCCCCGCAACCAAGGCCGCCAAGGTCTTAGGTAAATCAAGACAAGCGTTGCACAAAAATCGTCGAATCAGAAAAGGTTTTGTGTATTTTATAGAAAGAGGCGGAAAGAGACTATATCACAAAAAATCTGTAGAGATGTTTAAGCAATGTGGTGATGGTAGGTTTAACCTCGTGGATGCAACCAAACCAAGAACAATAGAAAGTGTGGTTACGTATTATAAGGAGACTTCAGAATATCTAAACACAGGGATTTATGCAGATACCCCGTCCTATAATTGGCAAAGACGGGAGATAAAGGGTAACCCTCCGACAAAATACATACAATAAAGAGGATAAATAATGCCTAAGCAAGAAACCGCCAAGATTAAAAAAGATGCGGCAAAAAATGATCCAAATTCTTGGGAGGTTAACCCCAAAATACCGCCCATTTGGGTGGATAATTTACATGTTGCCATGAGGGATGATAATATATGCTTGTTACGGTTTTTTTCGTCGCTTCCAGAGGGGGATTTTGAGCAGATAAAAGTAATAACTTCTTCATTAAAGTTAAAACATTTTATCGATGCATTTTGTCAGGCACTTAATTATTACCCCGAAAAAAATGACGAGGAAAACCAACCCGAATAGCAACAAACAGTGAGAAACATTATCTGGAGTTTAATTTTCAAGAGCCGGGCGCGAATGTCCGGCTTTCTTTAACGCCCTAAAAAAATCCGGGGCAGATCAGGGATAAAATTGAAGGGGATAGGCAAGGAGATAAAAAAAGCAAAACCGTACGCAGTAAAAATTTTTAAGGGTATAATTGGGGGTATCCTTAAAAATCTAATTATCAAAATAGAATAAATTTAAATACTTAGCTAAACTTTTCGATGGCCACCCTCTCTGCCAGATAACCTATTAAAATTACTATACTTTTTTGCTGTTTCCCGAAACGCCGTAAAATTTGTTTTAAACCTACGGAATATTAATGAAAAGTTCCAAGTTGGTCGTACAAGCAAATCGATTATCTGGGGGAAGATAGTTTTTAAAAATCTGAAAAGACCTGCACAAGAAAATAGAGCTAAGGCTTGATAAAACAACAAAAAGAGCAAATTCAGATACAAACAAAGAAACAGATGAAGCTTGCTGGAATTTCCGCTATCATGCTTTTAGCCGCTGTTCTTTTTCTGCCTCATATTCACACCGGATATACAACCCATGATGATACCCGGACAGCTATCGAAGCCTGGCAGACGACAAACCTGTTTGACCGCCCATTTGCAAAGGCCAAGGCCCAGGGCCGGATCAATCATATCGTCAATACCCCCATCGAATGGCTGCCCTATCTCAGCCAAAACAAAATAATTTACCAACTGTTCCGTTTAGGAGGGGCTTTTCTGCCGTTTCTATTATTTGCCTGGCTGGTGGGTTTCTGCTCGAAATCCACTGCGCTTGGATTTGCGTCAGGATGTTTGGTTTTAGGGCTTTATCAAAACAACTGGCAGCACAATCTGCTCACCGCTTATCCTTTCTGTTTTCAAATGGGCTTTTGCATAGTGATGCTGGCATTTTGGTGCCAGTATACGGCCTGCAAACAAGGACGCCCCTTTCGGGCGTGGCTGGGTGCCGGCTGTTTGCTAATTGCTTTTTTTATTTACGAAGCTTTTTTTGCATATTTGCCGCTAGTATTTTTCCTTACAATGATTTGGCGTCCTTTTGAACATAAAAGCTCGCTTCGCACAAAATTCAAAAGTTGGTGGCCCTATATGTTCCCAGTGCTTGGAGCGGCCAGCACGTTTTTGATCGCCTACTTTGCATTCCGTAAACTGTATCCAAGTGATTATACCGGTCTGGCCTTGTCTTTAGCTTCCCCGCAAGTTTTTCTACGAACATTATTACAATTCATAATTGGAACGTTCCCTACTGTGTTTTTCTTTGTGGATCCATACACCTTCAATCAAGTGTCTACCGGGTGGGAGCCCTTTTCTCAAAACATCGGCTTTCTGCTGGCAAACCTCGAAAGTGTCTGGGTATTAAAGGCCGGCATTTTTACGGCAGCTATGCTTTTTTTTCTCCCAATCGCGGCCCGCAGCCAGGGGAAAAAGGAAATGACAGTAACAGCCATCACCGGGCTTTTCATGATGGTATTGCCGTTTGTTCTAATTTCTCTTACCCCCAAATATCAGGAATGGGCAAAGCAGGGCACTTTGGCGTATGTTCCGAGCTATTTCGCTTTTTTTGGCACAGCCTTGATGATTGTTGCTGCCCTTTGCTTTGTTTATCGGCGATTTCCCAAACGGTTTTGGCTGAATATAGTTTTGGGAAGCCTACTATTCATAGCAGCCCTGTTGACCGGCACCTCAAATTATTATTATGCTCTGGACCAAAAGCAGTCACAGCTTAAGTGGCGAATAGTGGATTCCTTTTTGACCACTTCTGTTTTTAATACGCTGCCTGGTGGTTGTGTTATCATTGCACCGGACCTTTGGGAAAAAAGGGGTATATTAGCCTTTGATCATGACCCCACATATTGGAGTGATTATTTTACGGTAAAAAGCGGAAAAAGAATCAAGGTGGTCCGGTCTCCCAAAAATTTGGCCGGCTTGGAGACAAAACATTGCGACAGTTTCTATTTTGACCTCCTTAGAGATCATCGCCATTTTTCAGTGGCAGTCCTATTCGCCAAACTACCGAACCCTTTAGAACTATCCGCCAATGAATTGTTTCTTGCCACTGCGGGACCGCACCGCAAATACCAAATCGTCGGGCGATTCGCTGAAACCTCAGAACGACTCAAAACCAGGGTATGGATAAACAACGAGCCTCTCAAGCAAACACTAATTGGGAACGAATTTTTTTCAGCTTGGATTGATCGTTTTCAAAACTTTAAGCGGCCTTCAGGAGAAGAGCTCTCCCACAAAACATTTATTGAACTGGTAAAAAAGGCTATGAGACCAATTTTTACTACTCCAAAGTTCCGGTCCGCACCTGATTTTCCATTTCACCTTACCCGGGTTAGCTCGGATCATTACATGGAGCTCCAGAGTTTCAACATCTCCTACCAGCAACATAACAAAAATTTGCGATAAGCTTTGTTTTAGGGCAAGGCCTGATTTGTGACTATCCTGCAAGGCACGGCTCACTGGGCGGCCTTCGCTGCAAGACCCCCCAGGTCTTAATCATGGGAAGCCCCTCGAAAAGCCCCGATGCAAGGGCCAGCCAGTAGACGTAATATGGCGCAGGGCCCCGGCTCCAACAAGGAGCCGGGGCCATAAAGTTTAATAGTATTTTGCTATTCGATATTCACGCTTACGTATTCATAACACGCTTGATCTAAATCCAATGTACCGTTCATATCCATATCAACCCCAAAATACACCGTATAAGTCCCGGCAGGCAGGGGTGTATTTAAAACATTTAATTCCCCAAGATTGAATAATGGACCTTGATAACTACATGTAATATCAGGCGCCCAGGAATTATTTTCTACTTGATAATGGAACCATCCAAATGGTGTGGCCGCCAGTAGCCACCAGTCGGCGTTAGCTATTTTATAGTTAGCATTCAGATTGATAGCAATCTTTAGGTTTTCGTTGCTTTTGATGTTTACAAAATCATTTGAGCCGTTAGCCGCTATGGCGGGCTGGGGCCTTTCGCCATTTTTCAAAATCCACATCCAGGTTTCCTGGCTAAAATCCGGAAAGACGCCACTAAATGTCGGATCCGGAAACGTGTTGGGCACAACCTCATTGTCCCGGTCGAATTCCGGCAAATATGCCCTTAAATCTATCGGATCCCCATAGAATTCAAAAAGATTGATCTGAACAGGCGTCTCAGGGTCAAGACAGACTGGATTTCCGGCCAACGAAGTCTGAACCGCAGATAACAATGCGCGACGATTGGCATCATCCTCAATGGCCTCATCATCATCAAATTTAAACAGATCATCCGATTGATCATCAGCCTCTGTTCGAATAAAATCTGATCCAGCTATATAATTATTTATCGCATTATTTAAATCTGTCTTTGCACTGTCCAATTCCTGATCAGGCATAAGATTCAAAAAATCTTTGTAGGCATAAAGGACATCCTCGTTTATACTAAAGGATTCATTTGCCAATTCATATACCAAATCATAAAGTTTAAGGTTTATGTCGTATGAATAACTGGTTTTTGCTCCCGATCGTAATGCATAAAGCAACGAACGGAATAACGCAATATCTCCAAAATCGATTTCAACTGTATTCTCAATGGGATAATCTGAAGGCTCGAGGCGTTCTTCATATGATCCATCCAGCCCTTCCAAATGAGTAAGAGCCCAATTAATCTGAGGATGGATGTGGGCTTTTATCAATGCCGGAAGACTCTCGGTACAGAGGAAGCTTCGAAGCTCTACTGGGTTATCGAATAGCCACCCAAAATGAACAAACTGGGAGAGTTCCAGCTTAAACGGATCACTGACCTCTCCAAGTAAAGATCTCCGGATCTGATCCAGGGCCCATCGAAATTCATTTTCATCGGCAAAATCCGAAATTGCGATCAGATCATCATCCTGAGGATCTGCTTCATTCCGGATGAACTCCAAGGCTGCCAGATAAGCATCTATGCTCTCAATCAGGGCATTTTTGGCTCCGGACAAGTTTGAACGCCTCAACTTCAGGAACTCAGGATAAGCTTCAATCAGGTCTGTTTTAATATCCAGTGTGCCATCTGTGGTTTTGGCTATAATATCATCGATATCAATGTTTAAATCATAGCCGGTTAATATTAAAAGCAAAGTTTTGGTTGTATTCAGAAAAGAGCGGTAAAGGGCCACATCCCCATAGTCAACTTCAAAATCCTCATCCGTACCGATCATTTCCGGGGTTAAAACCGTAATTGGTGTGACAGGGTCAGATGACATATCTTCAAGCTGATCCAGATTGGCCAGGGCGGCATTGATTTCATCCAATATGGTATCTTCGATAAATTCGGTGATATCGCCGCCGGTGGGTGAATTGGCCGGGAGGTTCAGGTTTCCGTGCATATCGTGTGGTAATTGTGCCGTCCAATTATATAGATCCCGCCCATCTGCATCAACGCCGAACCCATCAAGCAGGCGGTTAAATTCATGCTGGTAGACAAGAGCCGCAATCCTAGTGACCGAATAATACAGATTGGCCTCTTCATGCGATGGGTTTTGCTCCAAAGCAGATTTAAAATAGCTGTTGGCGGCAACAATATTTTGTTTCCCTATCGCCTGACGGCCCAAAGTTACATAATCATCTGCGGTTTCGGCATAAACCGGCAAAAGCTGTAAAACTCCCTCTTGTGGCCATCCCGCCGCCATTAATACCATAAGCACCGACAAGATCAAGGTTACTTTCAAGCCTTTTTTAGCTCCCATTGCCCTACCTCCTTATCGCCCAGCAATTCACGGTGACATGTAAGAAGCCCCTATATCAAGGGGGCTGAGTTGCATCTTTCGCAAAGTTTTTGCCTACAGCTTTTTACACAATAAAAAATCATCTAAAACAAAAAATGCTATAAATTATTAA
>JAGYOX010000148.1 GCA_018399235.1 Desulfobacterales bacterium
ATAAACAGCTGCCTGGTAAGGCCAAGGCTGGAAATCTCGCCCACCACCCGAGTGCCTGTTTTCAAAAGCTCTTCGATCGCCTCCCGGGCAACAGCCGTCAATTGGTCAAAGGATATATTCTCCCTCGTGTGTATTAAGGATTGCACCCATTTTAAAAACCCTTGGGAGGGCCTTGTTTTTTTGTGAAGCGCGGACAGCTCAATATGGGTATGGGCGTTTACTAAAGCAGGCATTAACGCGCCCGACCCGTAGTCTAACACTTGCGCGTTTTCAAAATCCGCCCTGCCCTTCCTTGTCTCAATTATTTGATCATTTTTTACACACACATAGCCATCCCGGATAATAGTCCACGGGTCGACAATAATCCAGCCGGCCTTATGAATGACCGTATCTCGGGTATCAGTTGACGGCATGGTAATAGCAGTCCCGTTGTCTTGCGGTATAGCCAGCATCTTCTATCAACCGGATAATTTCGGCTTTGGGCAGGCGAAATTCTACACCGGCCGCGGCAACCACATTTTCCTCGATCATGGTGCTGCCCAAATCATTCGCGCCGCAGGCCAATGAAAGCTGCGCGATTTTATCGCCCTGCGTGACCCAGGAGGCCTGAATGTTTTCAAAATTGTCGAGCACCAGCCGGGATAATGCCAGAACCCGTAAATATTCGACCGCTGTTTTGGGAGAAACGTTAATACGGGTGTTGGCGGGTTGAAACGTCCACGGAATAAATGCCGTAAATCCGCCAGTTTCATCCTGAAGCGCACGAAGTCTTAAGAGATGTTGGATGATATGATGGTTTTCTTCGATATGGCCGAACATCATCGTCGCTGTTGTTCGGATACCGAGCCAATGGGCGGTCCTCATCACGCCAAGCCATTTAAAAGCCGAGCATTTACGGGGCGATATTTTCCGCCTGATTTCATCCACCAATATTTCGGCCCCGCCCCCGGGAATCGTATCCAGTCCGGCTGACTTCAGTTTTTCAAGTACCGACTGAATGGGTAATCCGGATTGTTCGGACATAAATACGATCTCCGGAGGGGAAAAGCCGTGAATATGGATATCGAAGTTTGTTTTGATATGGTTCAGCAGGTCCAGGTAGTAATTCAAATTCAGGTCCGGGTTCAGACCGCCCTGCAAAAGGATTTGGGTGCCGCCCAGGGCAATGGTTTCATGGATTTTCTGGTCCAGGACGTCCTTTTCAAGAACATAGCCTTCTGCATGTCCCGGCGGTCTGAAAAAGGCGCAGAACCGGCACCCGGAAATACAGATATTGGTATAATTGATATTTCTGTCAGACACATACGTAACTATGGGTTCGGGGTGGTATTGATTTCGCCGGCTGTCGGCCAGGTTGGCCAGAAGCAGCAGATCCGCCTCATCTAACAGTGTAAGCGCCTCTTCTGCATATATCCGGCTATTGTTTTCTATTTTTTGTATTATCGCTGACAGTTCCATATCATTTATCACTCAATCCCCAGCCAATACCCAAAACCCAATACCTAACACCCATGATCCACCGGTTGATAGAAAGAGTCCCGTTCTATGGGAATGTAACCGGCTGCCTCAACCAGTTCCTTCATCTGCGCATATGTTAGGCCTTTGGCAGACTTAGCCCCTGCCATATGGGTAATTTTTTCTTCCATGATGGTGCCGTCCAAGTCATCCGCCCCAAAGGATAACGCGGCCTGGGCGAGTTTTTCACCGATCATGACCCAGTACGCTTTGATATGGTCGAAGTTGTCGAGCATCAGCCGGGCGATGGCCACGTTTTTTAAGTCGTCATAGGCGGTTGTGGCGGGTATATCCGAAAGCTCTGTGTTCTCAGAATGAAAGGCCAGAGGAATAAAGGCCGAAAATCCGCCGGTTTTATCCTGGAGTTTACGCAATTCGATCAAATGGGCCACCCGCTCTTCTATCGTTTCAATATGACCGTACAGCATGGTGGCATTTGATTTAAGACCAGCGGCGTGGAGTGCCGCCATAACTTCAAGCCAGCGCTCTTTCCCGATTTTTTTGGGAAACAGGGCCTGCCGTATGCGGTCACTCATCACCTCGGCCCCTCCTCCCGGAATCAAGCCGAGTCCGGCGGCTTTCAAACAGCTGATGGTTTCTTCCAGGCTGCGTCCGTAAAGCCGGGCCAGATAGTCAATTTCAACAGCGGTAAATGCTTTTATGGTGGCATTTGGGCGAATGCCATGAATGGTGTCCAATAGCTCCAGGTAATAATCGAACGGAAGGGATGGATGAAGCCCGCCAACCATGTGGATTTCGGTAATTGGTTCGCGGTTGCGGCTTTCAAGAGCGGCGCGGACATCATCGGGGCTTAACAGAAACGCCCCCTCTTCGCCTGCACTTCGGGAATAGGCACAGAAACGGCATCGATTGATACAGATATTGGTATAGTTGATGTGCTGGTTATAGACAAAATAGGCATTATCTCCATGCCTGTTTCTTCTGACCTGATCCGCCAGGCTGCCAATGCCGACAATGTCATTACCCTCATAGAGCAGACGCCCGTCTTCTTCATTCAACCGACTGGCCGCATCGACTTTTTCCTTGATGCCCTGCAATCGTTTATCTTTGAACTTGATTTTCATAATTTACCATTTATTTACTTGTGTGACCAGGTGGTCACAATAAAATAGCCAAAAATTGAATGCAAGGAAAATTTGTTGCTGCGTTTATCAGTCGCTACGGCTTGATTTTAGGATTTATGGGAAGCGCCCTATTTATTTATATCTGAGATCATCTCCGCAATTTCAGCGGCCTTTTTTGCGGTTTCGGCACTTTTCTCTTTTTCTTCAGGCATGGAGTTATTCGACAGGGAGGCCTGCTGTTGGCTATGTTCGCGGGAGGTTAATTGCGGCGAACGGATTGAGAGCAGTTCACCGTCTCGATCCAGCAATACCGACAGGTTCACCTTCATATCAAAATCCAGTTGATAGGCGATTTCTTCATTGTGGATGACAATGTTGCCGGACCTATGCTCCAAACGATCATTGAGGTCTATCTGATAGGTTTGCTGAATTGACTCTTTCACAGCATTAAAGTCCAGGTGTTTCGCTAAGAATCGAATCAATTTTTTTTCACCGGATCGAATGATATCCTTATTCGTGTATTTCAATGCTTGAATCCTTTATTTTGGGCTGATAGTATTAAAAATTATATAACTTTCTGTTATCATGTTTTTTTCTGTATGTAAAGGCATAGTATCTGACCACATTAGCAAGAGATCGGGAGTAAAAATGGGAACTACTGAAAACCGTATTGAACGCCTGCGCAAGCAGCTGCAAAAAGAAAAAGTGGACACCCTTCTTATTTTGATCGAGGAGAATCGACGCTATTTAAGCGGGTTTACAGGTGAAGACGGCCAGTTTGACGAATCCGCCGGCGCTCTTTTGATTTCCCGGGACGCCCTGGTTCTGGCAACGGATTCCCGGTTTGAAACCCAGGCCCGCCAAGAAGCACCCGCCTATGAAGTTGTTGTTTATCAAAAAGGGCTGGTTAAAGAACTGCCGGCCATGCTTAAGGCCCTGAAGGCCAGACGAATTGGGTTTGAAAGCCGTCGAATGTCCCATGAGATGCACTCAAAAATATCACAGGAAATCGAAAACAGCGGCCTTTCCGTTGAGTTGGTTCCTACCCTTGAAATGGTGGAATCCCTCAGGTTGATTAAAGATGAAGCGGAAATCGAAGCCCTCAGAAACGCCGTTGATGTTGCGGAGTCCGCATTTAAAAGTTTTCTTGAGACCATTGAGCCTGGGATTCTTGAAATTGATGCGGCTTGGGCCCTTGAGAAGCGCATGCGGGAAAGCGGCGCCCAATCCTTATCGTTTCCTGTTATCGCCGCATCCGGTCCAAACAGCGCCCTGCCCCACGCCATTCCGGGAAAACGCGCGTTTAAGGAAAACGAACCCCTCCTTTTTGACTGGGGGGCAAGATTGAACGGCTATTGCAGTGACATGACCCGGATGGTTTTTATTAAAAATCCGAACGAAGAGTTTCAAAGGATATTCAATATCGTCTATGATGCCCAGCAGAAAGCAATTGACGCCATCCGCCCCGGAATGTCCACCCGGGAAGTGGATGCCATTGCCAGAGACCATATTGAGAAGAATGGATACAAAGGCTATTTCGGCCATGGCTTGGGCCATGGCGTGGGCCTGGCCGTGCACGAGCCGCCGTCATTGAGCCCCACTCCTGAGCGGGAGCGAACGATTTCCGAAAATATGGTATTCACGGTTGAGCCCGGCATCTACATCCCTGACAAGGGCGGTGTTCGGCTGGAAAACATGGTTGTCGTCCGCAGCAATGGGGCGGAATCGCTTAACCAGCTTGAAATCCGAATGGATATGATTTCATCATGAGTGATCTCAACGTATTGATGGATCAATATTTAAATTATCTTCTCGTTGAAAAGGGGCTTTCAGGAAATACGATTGACTCGTATGCCAGGGATCTAGCAAGATATGTGCGGTTTTTAAGGGCCAATAGGATTTCAACCATCGCTGACACGGATACGCCGGTTATTTTAAAATACCTTTTGACCTTGAGGGACCAAGGGTTGGGGATTCGATCCCGGGGTCGGCACCTGGTGACCCTGAGGGGGTTTTATCGGTTTGCCGTTCAGGAAAAAGTTCTGAAAAAGGACCCGGTCCGGATTGTTGAACTCCCGAAATTCGGCGTTAAGCTTCCGGATGTGTTATCGTTTGAAGAAATTAAGAAGATTATAGATCTGCCGGACGTGCAAACCCCCAAAGGGTTAAGGGATGCTGCCATGATAGAGCTCTTGTATGCCGCAGGCCTTCGGGTCAGTGAACTGATCAACGTAAAGATATCAGAAATCAACCTGGAATCCGGATTTGTCCGAGTTTTCGGAAAGGGCGCCAAAGAGCGGGTAGTACCCATAGGGAGTCATGCCAGGGAAAAAATTCAAAATTATCTTGTCCATGGCAGACCGATACTCTTAAAGGCGGTGCTAAGCCCTTATCTTTTTGTCGCAAGGGCCGGTAAACCCATGACACGCCAAGGGTTTTGGAAACTGTTGAAGCGCTATGGCGTCCAGGCAGGCATTAGAAAGGAAATTACCCCCCATTCCCTGCGGCATTCATTTGCCACCCATCTTCTGGAGGGAGGGGCGGATTTGCGGGCGGTTCAGATGATGCTGGGGCATGTCGATATCTCAACCACCCAAATTTATACGCATGTTGCCCGGGATCATTTAAAAAAGATGCATGAAAAATACCACCCCAGGGGGTAATTGAGTTATTTTCTGCAAAAGCGGAATAAATCGCTTTTTATGAAGCTATCAAATATTTATCGATTTAAAAAATTACTTAACAATTGGTGAAAACTGACTCCGATGCCGTCTTTGTCTTTTCTGACCACATCTCCCGTCAGTTTTACCTGCTCGTTGGAATCCGGATGCTTAAACGATAGAATGACTGGATCGTTTGCTTTAATATCGCTTGTGTCTTCATGGGAGGTTTCAATGAATATACCTGCGGGGCTGATATTTTTTATAAAGCCGTCATATAGACGTTCATTTACAACATACTGAACGGACATGAAGTATTGCTTGCGAAGATATTTGCGCTTGGAAGGGTTTTGCCGGGCTTCAAGTTCAGCGAGCATCTTTTCGCGCTCTTCCAGGGGCATTTTGAGGATCAACCCGAACAGTTTGGCTGTTACAGCAGAAATGTTCGATTTGTTTACGTATGATAGGTGTTTCATCTTAAAAAATGCTCATATTTATAAGTTCCTAGTATTTTTAATTTATCAAAAATTTTTAATTTCGTCAAGTATTTAAAAATGTCAAATCCGCACCATAATAAGGGCGCGGTCTATTCCTGAAACCGGCAGTCGATACCTTTCAACTTCGATTTCAATTTTTCTGGTATTATATTTATTATTCTCTGTATGAATAAACGCGTCGGTTCTTAATTCGTCGATTTCTGTCTGATAGTTGCTTCCTTTCATGGCGATGAACAGCCCCTCTTTTTCAAGAAGTGGCAAGGCCAGCTTGATCAAGTCCTTTAAAGACGATACGGCTCGCGTTATTACTATACCAAACCTTGCCCCCTGTTCTGCTAGGTCCTCGGCACGAATGTGACGGGCCTTAGTATCCTTGAGCCCCAATTGTCGAATGACATGTTTCAAGAAATTAATTTTTTTACGTCTGCCGTCAATCAGGGTCATAGAGAGGGCTGGATAAGCGATCTTCAATGGGATTCCGGGAAGCCCGGCACCTGTACCAAGGTCAAGAACAGGCTTTGCTTCAGGCAGGAATTTTCCCGGAAAAATGGAATCCAGAATCAGGCTTTCAGCAATTTCTAGCGGTTCAGTAAGCCGGGTAAGGTTTAATCCCTGGCTGGCATCCAGCAGTTCCTTCACATATGTTTCCAGCAAAGCAACCTTTCCTTCATCCAGCGCAATTCCCAATTCTCCGGCACCGGGACGCACACATTCGAACCATTGCGTCCCTATATCGCTTTTTGATAAATTAATATGATTAAGGGTGTTCACTGCTATTCTTTTAATTTGGCGATAAAATGGTCGCTGATCTGCTTTTTGGATACATTGAACGCCGGGCGCAGATGCGATATATCATCATCTGCGATGTCGTCCACATATATTAAAGCCATGGAAAAAAGTTTATAATTCAATCCTTCCAAAAACATCAAGGCGTTTTGGTAAAGCTCGTTTAAAGGCATTTTTAAGGACAAGACATAAAGGTCATAATAATCCCTGTAAGTCGCTCTCAAAAAGAGCGTATGAACCTTCATGCCTGCAAGCTGTTGCAATGCCGCAATATTTATCCCGGAAAGCTTTTCAGGTTTTATAAAATCCCACTTC
>JAGYOX010000149.1 GCA_018399235.1 Desulfobacterales bacterium
CTAGACTGCCATTTTTGAAATGGGCGCCCGGCTTTTTTGATTGCTCATAGAAACGGCTTCTTTATTTCATCATTTCTTTTAGAAAAAATATAAAAGGGAGAGAGATAATGAAACATTTATGCTGTCCAAATATTGAAAGCTTCGATGCAATGGCCCTTGGGATAGAGGATGCTAAAGAAATGAGCCTAAAGCTTTTGTCTGAAGATTCAATCTGGATTGATCTTGAACCTGGCGGATACACTCCTGAGCATCAGCATGATGACAAAGAGAGAATTATTGTCATGGCCGGAAAGGGCATCGTTAAGTTTGGAGAAGAAAAAAAAGAACTCCAGCCAAATGATTTCATTGAGTTCGAGCCCAATGACATGCATCAAATAATCAATAATAATGATATGAAGTTATCAATCATGTGCTTTAGGAACCAGCTTTGAAACAACAACTTTCATAGAATTTTCTCATCTGCATTTTAACCGTTGAATCTGTTGGTAATGTATAAAAACCTCTTCAAATGGGGGTAGTATGAAGATACAGACGAACGGTGTGGAAATAAATTATGAACTGTTCGGCGAGGGCGATTGTATTGTTCTAATCCATGGTTTCACCGATAATATGGCCATGTGGTATAATCAGATTCCGGAATTTTCCAAGCAATATAAGGTCCTGACATATGATGTCCGGGGACATGGCCAAACCGAGTCACCTGAGGACAAGATCTCTTTGGATACCTTTGCCGATGATCTTTATGCCCTCCTGAAAGCTCTAAATATCGATAAATCTTTTGTGCTGGGCTATTCCATGGGCGGCAGAATCGGCTTGAATTTTGCCTTAAAACATCCGGACATGACCCCCGGCTTTATTTTTGCTAACAGCGGCATTCCCGGACCGGTTTTTCAATTGTCGGAACAAGAGATAACGGAAATGCTTGAAAAACAAAGCCTGATGGAGAAGCTGATTGAATCAGGCGATATAGAAGCTATTTCCGAGGTGATGGCAGAGTTTTCTTTTTCTCCGGGCTTCAAGGATAGAGAACTTGAAGTTTATCAAAAATACAAGGGGCTGAAGTTAAAAAACGATCCCCGCCATTATCTTCCAATTTTGAAAGCGATTGTCGAGAATTTTCAAAACCCGCCGGATTTGTCCCAGTTGATATGTCCGGCCCTTATTATTGCTGGAACCCAGGACTCATTTATGAAGTTGGAAGTTGCCGAGTCCATGGAAAAGGCAATTCCGGATGCCCAGGTCAAGATATTACCTACCGGCCATGCGTCCGCCTTGGAAATGCCTGAAGAGTTCAATCAGGCTGTACTTGATTTTCTGGATAGCTTTTAGAGGGATAAAATTTTTGACAGTCTTGAGCGGTATAAGTGCACGCCTAACTGAAGCTTGATAAAACCAAAGGAGATAGCCAGATGAATTTATTTAAAGATAAGGTCGCTATCGTCACTGGAGGGGGGTCCGGAATTGGGAAAGCACTGTGCGAATTGCTGGCAAGCCGGGGCGCCCAGGTCGTACTTTCAGATATTAATAAGGACAGCTGTGATCAGGTGGTGGTCGAGATAAATCGCAACGGTGGAAAAGCCTATGGAGAACAATTGGATGTCACGGATTATAAGGCATTTGAGAAACATATAAAAGATGCCGCATCTAAAATGGGTAGGATAGATTATATCTTCAACAATGCGGGCATTGCCATTGCCGCAGAAATCCGGGATCTCGATGTTGAAGATTGGCAGAAGGTAGTAGATGTTGATTTAAACGGTGTTTTTTACGGATCCCTGGTGGCTTATAAAATCATGGTGAAACAGGGCTTCGGTCATATTGTCAACATCAGTTCCGTCGAGGGGATGATGCCGTTTCCTGCCAACGCACCGTATGTGGCGGCAAAATTTGCAGTTCTCGGATTTACGCAAACCCTGTGGGTGGAAGGCGGTCATTTAGGCGTTAACGCCAGTGCTGTGTGTCCGGGTATTATACTAACGCCTATCTTTAATGTGTCTGTAGTAAAAAATTTTGACCGGGAAAAAGGTTTGGAACAATACAAACCCATGTTCGACAGGTTCGGGATTCCACCGGAAAAATGCGCCGAAATTATCTTGAAGGGGGTGGCAAAAAACAAACCGATTATACCGGTGACAAAGTTTGCTGGATTTTTATGGAGGATATCCCGCTGGATGCCCATCAAGGTGATGCACGCAGTAAGAAATGACTACAACAAGTGGCGAGACAAAATTCGCATTGAGACCTGAAATGCAGGGAATAACCGGGCAAAATAAAAAAACGGCTTAACTGCAAGCGATTATGCCTGCCCGCTTTGAGAGCAGTGTGCGGACTTGAACTGACAGTAAAAGATAACCGGGTCATCCGTATCAGAGGGGACAGGGATGATGTGTTCAGCCGGGGCTATTTCTGCCCGGTAGTCATGCTGACAACACAACTTTTGGTTTTCTTGACCAATAATCTCCGCCTTTGACTCAGGAATGTAAAAAGGCTCAGTCAGCTATCCGATTAAAAGGGGAAGCACAACATCTGGAGGCGCACCTCAAGAGGAACAAAAGCCCGGAATACTGATTTTCTGTTTGAGTTTGTTGAGCGGATCATGCCACAGCATAACTGAAGTGTCTAAGCGTATGCAGTTCACCCCTATGCCTTAAATAAGACGCGGCGCTTCAGAGTGTATTGAAACGCCGCGAGCATTTGCTGCTATTAGCTATCGTGATCGTTTATAATATCCGCCGGTTTTCGGGCCAATGGCTTCTGTTTATCCGAGTCGATGTTCAGAATACATCAGCAACTCCACGAAGACGCTTATGCGATCAGGCAAGGTCGAAGCGGTCAAGGTTCATGACCTTGTCCCACGCCGCAATAAAGTCTTGCACGAACTTCTCTTGGGCGTCCTCACATGCGTAGACTTCCGCCAGGGCACGGAGCTGGGAGTTCGATCCGAAGATGAGGTCAACACGGGTGCCGGTCCACTTGAGTTCGCCGCTCCCGCAATCCCGACCTTCGAACACGTCTTCGCCTTCCGCGGCTGGCTGCCACACCGTGCGCATGTCAAGAAGATTCACGAAAAAATCATTAGTGAGCGACTCCGGCCGCTCGGTAAATACGCCGTGCGGGGACTGACCGAAGTTGGCATTCAAAGCGCGCATACCGCCAACCAAAACCATCATCTCAGGAGCAGTTAACGTCAGCAGTTGCGCCCTGTCAACCAGCAGCTCCTCCGCCGATACGGCAAACTTGGCTCTCTGGTAGTTACGGAACCCGTCAGCAGCCGGCTCGAGAACCGCAAACGATTCCACGTCCGTCTGCTCCTGGGAGGCATCCGTCCGCCCCGGCGTGAAGGGAACCGTCACGTCGTGACCGGCATTCTTCGCAGCTTGCTCGACACCGGCACAACCGCCCAAAACAATCAAGTCGGCGAGTGACACTTTCTTTCCGCCGGACTGCGCACTGTTGAAATCCTTTTGAATCCCCTCAAAGGTCTCCAGAACCTTGGCAAGCTGTTCGGGCTGGTTGACTTCCCAATCCTTCTGCGGTGCAAGACGAATACGCGCGCCATTCGCTCCGCCGCGCATGTCAGAACCGCGGAACGTTGACGCCGACGCCCAGGCAATATACACTAGCTGGAAGATGGAGAGGCCAGAGTCAAGGATCCGGCTCTTGAGGTCTGCAATGTCTTTCGCGTCGATTACTTCATGATCGACGGCGGGTACCGGGTCCTGCCAGATAAGCTCCTCCGTAGGGACCTCCGGGCCGAGATATCGCGAGCGGGGGCCCATATCGCGGTGCGTCAGCTTGAACCATGCGCGGGCGAATGCGTCTGCGAATTCCTTGGGGTTCTCCAGGTAACGCCGGGCGATCGGCTCATAGATCGAATCGAACTTCAGCGATAGGTCCGCGGTGGTCATCATCGGCCGGTGCTTCTTCGATGGATCGTGCGCATCAACCACCATGTCCTCTTCATCCACATCCTTGGCCAGCCATTGATTGGCACCGGCTGGGCTTTTAACCAGTTCCCAATCGTATTTAAGCAAAACCTTCAGGTAGCCCATGTCCCATTGGGTCGGGTTCGGCTTCCAGGCGCCCTCGATGCCGCTGCTGATGGTATCGCCGCCTTTGCCGCTGCCGAAGCTGCTCTTCCAGCCGAGCCCTTGTTCCTCGATCGGGGCGGCTTCGGGTTCAGGCCCTACGTGTGCGGCATCTCCCGCGCCATGGCACTTGCCGAAGGTATGCCCGCCGGCGACGAGTGCAACGGTTTCTTCGTCGTTCATGGCCATACGGGCAAAGGTCTCGCGCACGTCGTGGCCGGAGGCGACCGGGTCCGGGTTGCCGTCCGGGCCTTCGGGGTTAACGTAGATCAGGCCCATCTGCACGGCCGCCAGAGGATTTTCCAGATCCCGGTCCCCGCTGTAACGGCTTTTGGGCTTGTCGCTCGTGGCCAGCCATTCCTCTTCGGCACCCCAATAGATGTCTTCTTCCGGCTCCCAGATGTCCTCGCGCCCGCCGGCAAAGCCGAAGGTCTTCAACCCCATAGACTCAAGTGCACAGTTGCCGGCGAGTATCATCAGATCGGCCCAGGAGATTTTCCTGCCGTATTTCTGCTTGATCGGCCAGAGCAGTCGGCGCGCCTTGTCGAGATTCACGTTGTCGGGCCAGCTGTTGAGGGGCGCAAAGCGCTGATTCCCGGTCCCGCCGCCGCCGCGGCCGTCGCCCATGCGGTAGGTACCTGCGCTGTGCCATGCCATACGGATGAAGAGCCCCCCGTAATGACCGTAATCGGCCGGCCACCAGTCCTTCGAGTCGGTCATCAGCGAATAGAGGTCTTTCTTTATGGCCTCAAGGTCAAGTTGCTTGAATTCTTCCGCGTAATTGAAATCCTCGCCCATGGGATTGCTCTTAGAAGATTGCTGGTGAAGGATCTTGAGGTTCAACTGGTTCGGCCACCAGTTCCGGTTCGACATCCCGCCCCTGGCAGTGGATCCCATAACCGGTTGTTTTTTATGTTTGTTCATGAGTTTCCCTCCTTTCTTTGTGTGAAATTATGCTCTTAAATACAATAAATATAGTGTTTCGAGGTCTGTGTATCCAATAAATTTCATCAAAAAATTGATTGAAATTAAATATTAATTGATAATAATTATCAAATAAAGACAAAAAAATATATTAACCTTTCTTTGCCATACAATCGCTACATATACCGAAAAAGTCCAATCTATGATTCAGAATTTCAAAATTGGTTTCTTCGGCAACTTCTTTCTTAATTTCATCAAGGCTATCCAGATAAGTATCTACAATTTTTTTACACTTAATACAGATAACGTGCGGGTGGGGGGCAGGGTTGTTTCCATCATACCGGTTACTCCCATCCGGGAACCCTAATTCAAGAACTTCACCAAGTGATTTAATTAAAACGATATTTCTGTAAACAGTGGCAAGGCTCATCGTGGGGAAATCGCCTTTGATTTGGTCATAAATATCCTCGACACTGGGATGGCCTTCGCTTTTGGCAAGAATTTTAACGATAGCCAGCCGCTGCGGGGTTATCTTGTGGCCATTGCCCCTTAATTTTTGAATAATGGTTTCAAATCTTTTCTTATGGTCAGCCAATTGAAGTCTCTACGTTTTTAATTAATAATAATTTTCAATTACAATTAATTTTCCTTTGAGTCAACTGATATTTTAACCGTTCAAACAGATAAAAACTTGCCCGAAATTTTTGTAAGTATGTATCAAACAAAATCCTGCGCTAAAATCCAAAAAGTTTGTCAATTTCTGCATTAGTGTTGCAGATTGCGAAATCAATAGTAAAAAGATCCTGTCAGCTATCCTTTTAACACCGGGCACACAAGATGAGTTAATTTAAAGTATGCAAAGTTGACAATCTCATAAAAAATCGATTTATGGATGGCAAAGTAAAAAGTTCAAGCCCCATTTAAAATCAGGGGGCGCGCAAATCCCGAGGGATGCAGCGTACTTAACTGTACATGAAATTCCGAGGGATGCAGCGCAACACAAATATTGGACTTCTAAGTAACTTAACGGTGTAAGGTTTAAGGTATAGGGTTTAAGGTTAAGAAAATCAAAATGTTAGCTATGTAGGGCGGATAAACAAAGCGCATTAGTCAATTCCTGATCGGCTTATCGAGATTTGTACAATCAATGTAGTGGAAGGCTTCAGCCTTCCAGTGAACGCGGCTTGATGCAGGGCCGCTTCTGCGAATGACGGGCTAAAGCCCGTCTCTACATCGCATCTACCATAAAAGTTGCTTTTAGGCTCGGTCCCGGGCTTGCGGCCCCGGGGGGTTACTTCCAAGGAACTTAATCGTACTCAGTTCCGCATAAGCGGGACGGTTCTCGTGCTCGTACTCGAAAAATAAAAGCCGATTACGAGAACGAGCACGAGTACGAATCAAACGTTCCTTTCTGCAAAAAATGCCGAGCCAGCGGAATAAACCGCTTTTTACGAGACTATCAAACAAGGAATTGATTATACTTTCCGGTCTAGTCAGCGGCGTCCAGCTTTCGGAACTATATAGCCGAGGGAACGATATTTTGGATGGGGCGTTTGAACTCAAGATAGCAGGTTCGAACAGATAACCGCCTCCGGTTGGCTTTGTTTGGTGCGCGCAGGCAGGAATAAATGTTTAAGCCAACCCCTCTAGATATGGTATTCTACCTGAAACTGAGAGATTCCAGATTCTGTTTGACTGTAAGTAGCGTCTTTTATTTTACTCGAAGTCCCTATAGGATGATGCCCACTGACGCTTTTTGTGGTTTGTTCCCTTTTCCGGTTTTTTGAAAGATATATTTGATGGTGTTTAACATGGTCATC
>JAGYOX010000015.1 GCA_018399235.1 Desulfobacterales bacterium
TTGTTATAATAAAATAATTGATCCATTCCATCGGATATGTCCCGTGCGCTCCACTGCAAATCAACCTCGGATAGGTTCTTGCTTGTTCCGTTTTCACTTTTGATTTGGACGAATTCATCTATATTTTCAATAAAGACGTCAACTAGCTGGGGATCAAAACTCTCTCCCCGTTCGTTTTTGATGATATCGCGGGCGATCTCAACCGGGTAAGGAGTCTTATAAGGACGGTTGGAGGTCAGGGCATCAAATACATCCAACAACCCCACAATCCGCCCGTAAATTGGAATTTCGGTTTTTTGCAAGCCTTTTGGATAGCCTTTGCCATTCCACTTTTCGTGATGGGTAAGGGCAATGTCGTGGGCAATTTTGAGCACTTCTGCCCGGGCATTTGAAAGGATTGACGCCCCGATGGTGGTATGGGTTTTAATGGTTTCAAACTCCTGCTTGGTCAGTCGGTCGGGTTTTAAGAGGATTCTATCCGGTATGCCGATCTTGCCGATATCATGCATGGGGGCGGCATATTTGATATTCTGGACCATTCGCTTTTCCAGACCGCATTTTTCGGCAAGCAAAGCACAATATTGGCTCATCCGGAGTATATGATCGCCGGTATCCTCGTCTTTGAATTCCGCAGCTAACGCCAGTCGGTTGATGGTGTCCAAATAGGCGGATTTCAGTTCATGATGGGTATTTTTTAAGTCTGAAAGGGTGGTGTTAAGATCTTGGGCATATTTCGCAAGTTTCCGGTTGCTATTTTGGAGTTCACGGTTGATCCGGTCCCGCTCGAGCAACAGGAAGCGTTCACGGAGGACACGCTTGAATCTTAGCAAGATCTCCTTGTTGCTGATCGGTTTATAAATAAAATCGCTGGCTCCCTCTGCAATCAGGGTCTCATAGGTGAAGTCTTCAACATACCCCGTAATAACAATAAAGTCGGTGTTTGTAATTTCCCTACCCTTTTTTAGCAGATCTACACCGCTCAATCCAGGCATGCTGATATCGGTTATTACGACATCAATCGGCTTGGTTTGAATTATTTCCAGGGCGGTTTCTCCATCCTCTGCTGTTAAACATTGGTAACCCTCTTTGGTAAACAGGAGTTCCATCATTTCACGGATGGGCTGTTCATCATCCACAACCAGAACAGTAGCCGTTCTATTAGTATTTTCGGGATTTTGTAAAAGCATTTGGTTGTTTAGTGAAACCGGATAAGGTTTCTATAATGATGTAGTTGATGCCTCGTTTTTCGATTCTTCCGGCAGATAAACGGAAACCGTTGTTCCCTTGTCTATCTCACTTTCAACAAATATTTCTCCCCCGTATTTTTTGGCGATCCGATGAGATATGGAGAGCCCGAGGCCTTTGCCTGTTTCTGCTTTGCTTGTGAAAAACGGGTCGAATATTCTGCCTACAACTCCCGGCTCAATCCCGCATCCGGAATCGGTGATCGATATGCAGGCATACCGGGCGTATGGCAGGAAAGCAGTTTTATCCTGATTGGCGGGATCAATCTTTGCCGGGCCCACCGACACCGTTATACTGCCGGCGCCTCCTTTGGTCATAATTGCATCACTGGCATTGGCCAACAGATTGAATACCATCTGTTGAATCTGATCGGGATCGACGAGCACGCTCGGACAGGCGTGCATTACGTTCATGGTCAGTTTGACTTTTCTCGACATCGATGCCTTAAATACCCGGGTCGCACCATCCACAACATCAGAGAGGTTAATCGGCATGAGCTGTCTGTTCCTATCGCTGCGCGTGTATTCCTGGATGCGCTGGATCATTTTTTTGGCCCTATTCGCAGAATCCAGAGCTTTTTCCAGGTAATTGCGACAGCGCTCATCTTTTTCCATGCGCATTAGGGCCATATCTATATAGCCGATCAAAGGAAACAAAATGTTGTTGAAGTTATGGGCGAATCCACCGGCAAGGGTGCCCAGGGCCTCCATCTTTTGTGTATAAAAAAGCTGGTTTTCCAGGTTCTGCCGTTCTTTTTCAGCCTCAACCCGCTCGGTGATATCATGACAAATGCCTCTGAAACCGACGACCTCTTTATTTTTGTCCAGGATCGGTGAAACCGAGGTCTCCACATAGCATTCCGTGCCATCTTTTCTGACAAGTTTCCAGTCAAAGGCTTTGGTCGGCTTCTGGGTTCGAAAAACTTTATTGAAGGTTTCATATATTACTTCAATATATTCCGGATCGGTAAGTTTTTTATAGCTCATGCCCGTCAGTTCATCTTCTAAGTATCCCAGTATTCGGCTCAATGACGGGTTGAAAAATGTTATATGGCCCCCGCGATCCACCTCATAATAGCCTTCTTCAATGGTTCTCAGGATGCTACGATATTTTTGTTCGCTTTTTTGAAGTTTTCGTTCGGTTTTTATTTGGTCGGTAATATCTTTGCCAAAACCCGCTACGGCGAAGGGAGCGCCTGTATCGTCATAAAGCAAAATGCTGTTATATTCATAAACCCGCTCCTCGCCCTGTTCCGTTAAAATGCTGAGCAGGCCGCTCGCTTTCTCATTCGTTAGGATATGTTGCAGGTAGTCATTGAATATATCCCTGTATTGCTCGGGCATGATCTCTTTTATTTTTGCTCCGATCCTGAATTTGGGATCGGGGAATCCTTCGGCCTTATACCAGGATCTATTAATATCCGTTATGGTGCCTTCCAGGTCGTGCAGCCAAAGATACTGCGGTAGGTTGTCTATAATATAGCGGAGCTGGTCTTTATTAAAATCATTAAAAGTCGGGGATTTTGTTTGAAAATGACGGGTTTCGGGCATGAAATAAATCTCTTTGGGAGTTTAAGCCGTTTGTTATTATTTTTTTACTTATATCATAGATTTGTCGGTTTTCAAAATTTTTATCAGTGATTTGCGTTATCCGGCGATATTGAAAATTCTGTTTTAGCGTTTTATTATCATAAATTGAGATATTGTTATCTAAAACCAGTAATAAATTAACAACAAGTATGAACAATAGCCCTGATCCTGCTCAAAAAATAGAAAAAATAGAATCCCTGCTGCCTGAGGCGATGCACGCGGAGCGGCATGCCGTGCGGCGCGAGATCAAGCGGTTCAAGCGGAAGAGGGGGGGCTTCATAAATGGAGGCAAGACGATAAATAACTTAACGAAGCTGGAAAATCGGCTTCAAAAATCCATTCAGCGCAAAGCCCGCCGGGAAAAAAATAGACCCGCGCCTTCATGCCCTGAAAATCTGCCGATCACTGGGAAAAAGGATGACATCATTTCAGCTATCACCCGTCATCAGGTGATTATCGTATCCGGAGAAACCGGCTCTGGTAAAACCACACAGCTGCCGAAACTATGCTTGGCTGCCGGCCGTGGTGTGGAAGGTATCATCGGCTGCACGCAGCCGAGGCGGATAGCCGCTGTCACCGTTGCCAATCGGATTGCCGAAGAACTCGGCGAATCGATCGGTGAATCCGTCGGCTACCAGATCCGGTTCCAGGATCAGTTTAACAGGGAGGACGGCTTTATCAAGATAATGACCGACGGGATTCTGCTGGCTGAGACCCAGGGGGATAAGTATTTAAACGAATATGATACGATCATCGTGGATGAAGCGCATGAACGCAGCTTAAACATCGACTTTTTATTGGGGATCCTCAAAAACCTCATAAAAATACGCAAGGATTTGAAGCTCATCATCACTTCAGCCACCATTGATACGGAAAAATTTTCAAAAGCCTTTGGTGACGCCCCGGTCATTGAAGTCTCCGGGCGGACATACCCGGTGACCGTTCGGTATGCCGAATCGGATATGGATCAATCCGCTGACGAACTGACTTATGTAGAAAAAGCGATTGATGCCGTAGATGCGATAATCACGGGGAAAAAACCGGGCGATATCCTGGTATTTATGCCCACGGAGCAGGATATCCGTGAGACCTGTGAAATTCTTGAGGGACGCCAATACCGACACACCACTATTCTTCCGCTTTACGCCCGGCTGCCGGCGGCCGGTCAGATGCGGGTATTCAAATCAATTGCTGGAAAAAAAATCGTGGTCGCCACCAATGTGGCGGAAACCTCCATCACCGTGCCGGGCATTCGGTATGTCATTGATAGCGGGTTGGCCCGCATTTCTCAGTATGAACCCCGGTCCAGAACCACATCGCTTCCTATTTCGCCGATATCGAAAAGCAGTGCGGACCAGCGCAAAGGGCGTTGCGGCCGGGTTGAGGACGGGGTCTGTATCCGTCTCTTCTCCGAGCTTGACTTTGAATCAAGGCCGCTTTTTACGGCGCCGGAAATCCAGCGGTCCAATTTATCCGAAGTCATTCTTCGCATGATCTCACTAAATTTAGGGGATATCCAATATTTCCCGTTCATTGATCCCCCGCCGGTAAAGCAGATAAAGGACGGCTTTGACCTGCTTTACGAATTGGGGGCAATCGAGCCGGCTTCCGGTAAAAGTAATCAGAAGCCCCGAAGGAAAACGCAGCCCCGTCTCACGCGCCGGGGCCGGATGATGGCAGGGATCCCTCTGGATCCCCGTCTTTCAAGGATGCTGATCGAGGCGGCGGAGCAGGGATGCCTGGAAGAAGTGGTCGTGATCGTATCGGCACTTACTACCATTGATCCCCGGGAGCGGCCGGCGGGGGCTGAAAAAACCGCCGAGGCCGCCCATAACCGCTTTAAGGATCCATCTTCGGATTTTATCACCTGGATCAATATCTGGCGGGCCTGTTTCGGTGAGCCGGCAATGGAGCGGGCCTTTGTCCGGGCAAGGGATCTCAAGCAGTTCTGCCGGGAGAATTTCTTCTCATTCAAGCGGATGCGGGAATGGCAGGATGTGCATGAGCAGGTTACGGCGACTCTACACGAGGCGGGGGTCCGCTCCAAAGTTATGAATTCAATTGAAAAAACGGATCCTGAGGATGAGAATTTTTCTCCCCGTTACGCCGCCATCCATAAAGCCATTTTAAGCGGATTTTTATCCAATATTGCGGTGAAAAAGGAAAAAAATATATACCAGGCGGCAAAAAACCGGGAAATGATGATATTCCCGGGCTCAGGGGTGTTTAACAGGGGTGCCGGCTGGATCGTCTCTGCGGAGATGGTGGAGACGTCAAGGCTGTTCGGCCGAAACGTCGCCAACATTGATTTCGAATGGCTTGAGCCTGTCGGCGCCTCGCTTTGTCGGTATACCTACCTCAATCCCCGGTGGTCAATAAAAAGGGAGGCGGTTGTTGCCGATGAGCAGGTCAGCCTTTTCGGCCTGATTATCGAGCCTGGGCGGCCCAAACTTTACGGGCCGATTGATCCAAAAGGCGCCGCCGATATATTTATTCGGGAGGCATTGATTGGCGGCCGGGTTAAAACCGAGATGCCCTTTATGCAGCACAACCGGTCACAGGTCGAATCCGTTCGGGATATGGAAAACCGGTTTCGCAGACGCGACCTGTTGGTTGACGAGGCGGAAATGATGGAATTTTACCGCCAGCGGCTGGAAAATGTCTATGATATGGCAGGGCTTAAGAAACGAATCAAAAAAATGGGGTCTGACCGGTTTCTTCGGATGGATAAGTCGGATCTGTTAAACTATCAGCCGGATGATGAAGCGCTGAATCGTTTTCCGGATGCCATTTCTCTTGGCGAATCCCGGTATGAATGTAACTACCGTTTTGATCCGGGGGCTTCTGCCGACGGGGTGACGGTCAAACTGCCTGCATCTTCGGTATCCGCCGTTTCCCGGGCGGCCACGGACTGGATCGTACCGGGTTTGCTTGAAGAAAAAATTGCGGGATTGCTTCGGGCATTGCCAAAAACCCATCGCAAGCAGTTGGTTCCCATAAAAGATACGGTCCGCCTGATTATGAAAGAGATGCCCATGTATCAGGGTTCCCTTCTTGCCACGTTGAGCCGGTTTATCTATGAACGGTTTGGTATGGATATTCCGGTGGCCGAGTGGCGGGAAGATGAGCTGCCGGATCATTTGCGCCTGCGATTCGCCATTACCGACGCGGACGGCAAGGAAATCGCCGCCGGTCGGGATAAACAGGCACTTTTGGCCTGTGCACCGGAGAACGTCGATGTGGATGGGCTTGCCGCAGAAAGAAAACGATGGGAGAAAACCGGCGTGACAGCGTGGGAGATCCCGGACCTTCCGCCTTCAATAGAAATTACGGGAAGCGGGAAAAAAGGTTTCCCGGTCTATCCGGCCCTGGTGCCGGCAGGAGACGGGGTTGATCTTAGGATCTTTCAGGATGCCAGTGCCGCTATTGAGTCCCATAAGGCAGGGGTCGCCCGACTTTTCCGCATTTATTTTGCGAAAGATCTGAAATTTTTAAAAAAAACCGTGGCCCTGCCGTCAACCGCCAAGGAGCCGGCCAAATATTTCGGCGGGCATGAGGCGGTTGAAAAACAAATGGTGGATCGTGTAATTAGCGACCTGTTTTATCGTGATATCCGGACTGAAACCGATTTCAAAGAACATGCCGCCGCTCAAATGGATAAACTGCTGCCCGCCGGCCGAGCGTTGGTGGAAAAAGTGGTGCCGGTCATTGAAACTTATGCCCGAACGCGCGTATTGATATACAAATTTGAATCCGGCCATTCGGCCAAACCCCTTGTACTGACATTTCTATCCGGGCTGCGGCGGGCGCTCAATCGGTTGCTACCGGAAAATTTTATCGAAATTTACAGCCAAGACCGCCTGGGGAATCTTCCCAGATACCTCAAGGCAATACAACGCCGGGCGGAGCGCGGGGTGATGGACCTTGATAAGGACCAGAAAAAGGCCGAACAGGTAAAACCTTTCAAGGATCAGTTAAACGGGTTTTTAAACGGTTTGGATGCGGCCACATCGGATGAAAAAAGGGATGCCATAGAGGAGTTTTTCTGGATGATCGAAGAGTTCAAGGTCTCGTTGTTTGCCCAGGAGCTTAAGACCCCGTATCCGGTTTCAGTCAAGAGGCTCAGAAGCAAGGCCGAACAGATCCGGCGGATGGTATGAGCAGGGCGGATAAAGCGCCTGAGGCATTCAGGGAAACTCCGCTTGTCAGCGTCATTATCCCCACGTACAATCGGGCCTGGGCTGTGGGAAAAGCCATTGACTCCGTGTTAGTACAGGACTATCCGAATTTCGAACTGATTGTTATTGACGATGGGTCTACGGATGCCACTCAGGAGATGCTTTTGTTCTATAAAGATGCCATTGTTTCGATCCGTCAGGCTAACAGGGGGGTCAGTGCCGCTCGAAACCGGGGTATTACCGAAGCTTCCGGGCAGTTGATCGCTTTTTTGGATTCGGATGACTATTGGGAGCCGCAAAAGCTCGCTACCCAGGTGGCGTTTTTCAATTCCCATCCGGATGCGGTGATCTGCCAGACCGAAGAAATCTGGATCAGAAACGGCCGGCGGGTAAATCCCGGCAGGCGGCACCAAAAAAGGGCGGGCATGATCTTTATCCCTTCCCTTGACTTGTGTCTGGTCAGCCCTTCGGCCGTGATGGTCAAAAAACGCCTGTTCACCGAAATGGGCGGATTTGATGAGAACCTGCCGGCATGTGAGGATTATGATTTGTGGCTCCGGGTGAGCTGTAGATATCCGGTCCATCTGATCAATCGCCCATTAACGGTAAAACGTGGCGGGCACCCGGATCAATTGTCCCGCAGACCCGGGATGGACAAGTATCGGATCGCTTCAATTGAAAAGTTGTTGGCAGAGCAAGCGCTTTCGGAAGATCTATACCGCGCCGCCGTCACGGTTTTGAAATCCAAATGCGATATCTATGCCACCGGCTGCCTGAAACGGGGAAAAACCGCCGAAGCCGCTTACTACTCACAGCTTTCACGAAGGTATGGCCGATTCTGAATGATTTCTATGCTGATAGTATCAAGAATTAAAAAAACGGGATGGTCAGGCAATAAACCCCGTATTCCAAAGTTGCTTTGACTTCGGCGTCGCCTTTTTCGAACACCCGCATCATTTCCTTGTTGGCCGGCAGTACATCGGCGGTAAACCCCTGAAGCCCGCGTTCCTTGGCAAGTCGCATCAGCAATTTGTAAAGGTAGGTGGCGATGCCTAGATTCTGGTATTCTTCATCCACAATAAAGGCCACATCCGCATAGGGTCGATCCTTATGTTTGACATATCTGGCCTCGGCAATGATGTGGCCCTTTCCCAGGTCGCCTACCAAGCCAACGATTGACATGACCTGGCTGTAGTCAATATTTACGTATTCCTGCATTTTGGAATGCGGCATGGTTTTAAGCGGCGTGAAGTACCGGTAGTAAACCGATTCATCCGAGAACCGGTAGAAGAGCCGGCGCATTTCTTCTTCGTCAGAAGGCCGTATCGGCCGGAAACGAACATCCACATTATTTTTAAAGGTTTGCCGGGTATAGATGTCCGCCGGATATAGATGGGCGCTTTCAGCCAGAAAAATCTGGTCACCGTAAATTATATTATGGGATTTGGCTTCCTCGATCAGCCATTTTCTGTCATCCGGGTGGGCTACTTCGATAAGCGCCTGGGCGCGTTCCCGGATGGTACGGCCGTTTAAATTGGCCACACCATATTCTGTTATTACGAGATCTACGGACTCCCGCACGTTTAACTGGTTGGGGATATCCTCGATCGAGCCGCGGATATTGGATTCGCCTTTCAGGTTTCGGCTTGGCAGGGCAAATATGGTGTAGCCGCCCTCTGAAATTTCCGCACCATTGACAAAATCTATGACTTCAGAAGGATCGGTGGTGATGTTGCTTTTTCCCACATGAAGAGCGATTCGTCCTGTCAAATCGGCTTTCCGGATGTTAACGACGGATACAAATTTTGGATTGCGTCCGATGCGCATTGGGTTGAACACCTTGTCAATCCCCTGGAATTCAACCAGCGGGTTCTGGTCCAGCCAATTCATCAGTTCCGGTGTTCCCATGGCATAAGAGGTTAGCGATTTTCCCGGGAAATGTTCCTTGTACTGGTTGGAAACCGCTCCGCTTTTAACCAAATCCATCAATGCGTCGGTAAATACCGGCGTGTGTACGCCAAGGTTTTTTTTATTCATTAAATGTCTGGCCAAGGGTTCATACAATGGACCGATTGAGAATGCGAGGCAACTGCCGTCTTCAATGGCTGAGGCCACATTGGCGGCGACTTTGTCGAATACTTCGTCAACCGGCCAGCGATCAAAATGAATCGGTTTTTCCGTAGCTTTAACCAAGTAGTCGAATTCATCAATGGAAACAAAAGTATTGCCTAGGGTCTGCGGAACCTCGGGGTTGATTTCGCCGACAACAAGATCCGCTTGGTTCATTACCTGGCGGGCGACGTCCACTGATATGCCGAAGCTGCAATATCCGAGTCGATTGGGTGGCGTGATCTGTATGAATGCCGCGTCAAAGGGAATCCGGCGGGAGTTGATTAACTGGGTCAGCCTTGAGAATCGGCTGGGGATCATGTCCACCCGTCCGGCGGTAATCGCCTCTTTTGCCACCCACCCGGAAAAAAAAGTTTTTAACCGGAACTTTTGGCTTTGTAATTTTTGTATGGAAATCGCGTCCCCAAAGCTTAAAAGTTGAAATAATTCAAGGTCCTGGAGATTATCCGCGTTCGAACTCATCAGTTCCTTGACCAGCGTACGGGGCTCTGAAGCGCCGGTACCAAGAAAGATACACATGCCGGGTTCAATTTTTTTTAATGCCTTCTCCGGCGGGATAACCATCTCTTGCCAGTTTGCCGTGCCAATCTCATTCATTTTATCTATTTCCTGCCGTTTTAAATTGATCGTCGATTTTATGCCTTTGCCCTCAATGGCTTGGCTCCCAACAATAAATCCCCTTGTCTTTAATCGGGAAAAGACAAGGGGATCTATTTAGAGGAGGGTTTGAGTCTTTTTGTTATTGATACATTTCCTCGATTTCATTCTGATATGTATCCATGGCGATCGCTTTTTTAATTTTCATGGTGGGGGTCATCATTTTGTTTTCAATCGTAAATTCCGGCACAATTTTAAAACGCTTGATGGTTTCAAATGACGGCAGGGATTTGTTTTTTTCCTGAATCTCACTTTCAATGAGTTTATAGATCTGTTCATTGTTGATCAAATCATCAATTGAATTAAAAGCGATGCCGTTTGCCTTCGCGTAGTCGGTGATATTTTCTTCATCAAGGGTTACCAGAGCGGACAAAAATTTTCGACGGTCGCCCACGACGCAGAATTGGTTGATATATTTGGAGGTCGCCATATGCCCTTCGATGGCCGCCGGTGCCACATTTTTGCCGCCGGCGGTAATAATCAGCTCTTTTTTTCGGCCGGTGATCCGGAGAAAATTCTCCGAATCAATTTCACCGAGGTCGCCGGTATAAAGCCAGCCATCGGACGACAAGGTTTCCGCGGTTTCATCCGGCATTTTGTAATATTCTTTCATGACGTTTCTGCCGCGGAACAGGATTTCCCCATCCTCAGCAATTTTTTGTTCTATGCCCGGACCCGGAGGGCCGACCCAGCCGATCCGGTAGTTATCAAGCCGGTTTACATTGGTAAATGAGGTATTTTCCGTCATGCCAACCCCTTCAAGGACCAGCACGCCGGCGCCAATAAAAAATTTGGCAATGGCCGGTTCCAGTGGCGCAGCCCCGCTGATGCAGAACCGGAGGCGTCCGCCCAGGGCTTCATGGAGTTTGCTGAAAACAAGCGCAGATGCTATTTTATGTTTAAGCCCCAGCATAAACGGGACCGGCTCTTTATTGAGTTTGCAGTCGGCCATTTTATCTCCGATGTCCTTTGCCCAGTTGAAAATTTTTAGGGCCGCGCCGCCCTTAGCTTCCGCGCCACTCAATACTTTTGAATAGACCTTTTCATAGATACGGGGCACACTGGCAAAGAAGTGGGGTTTTGCCACCTTTAAATCCTCAACGATGGTATCCATGCTTCGGCAATAATTGGTGGTGGCGCCGACAAGCATGGTGGCATTGACGCAGGTTCGGGCGAATATATGGGCCAGCGGCAGGAATAGAAACACCTCGTCCCCGCTACGGGCATCCACGCATGCTTCTACGGATTGCGCGGTAAACGTAATATTGTCATGGGTAATTACCGCCCCTTTCGGAACCCCTGTGGTACCTGATGTATAGACAATAGTGGCGGTGTCCTGGGGCGTAGGCATCTGAATGCGCTGTTGGAGGTCTTTTTCAGTGGTATCCTTTGCCAACTCCATGAACTCATTAAAACTGATAATCCAGTCATCCCCGGCCGGGCCGCTGCCGTTGAAAAGAATGACTTTTCTGACATTTGGGATGTCATTTCGGATTTGCAGCAACTTGTCAAGCTGCGCCTGGTTTTCCGCAAAAACGACAACCGCATCGGAATGATTTATAATATATTTGCAATCTTCAGGTAGGTTGGACTGGTATATGCCGACCGTTGCCGCGCCGATGGTGGCATTGGCCATGTCGACTAAGACCCAGTAATAGCAGGAATAGCTTAATATGATGACTTTGTCCCCTTTTTCCACGTTCAGGGACATGAGGCTTTTCCCTGCCTGTTTGGCCTGGTCATAAAATTCTCCCCACGTAACTGACTCGGAAGATCCCTCGCCATCCAGAAACCATCGATGTGCGGTTACATCGGAGTGCGCGTCAACTGTTTTTTTGAGCATCTGGTGGACGTTTTGATAGTCTACAAAGTGCATCTATGCCTCCCTGTTTTCGTTGGACAGTTAGTATTTTTTGTTCAGGCGCTGCTTACCCGTTTTTAATACCAGCCTTCCCTCTTGTTTCATCTGTAGGTTTTATGTCCGATCAAACCATTAATGATTTCTATTATTTGAAATATTGTTTGATGTCAAGGAGTTTAAGATTTAGGAGAATAGGATCCCACCGTACCCGACAAATGTGTCGCCGGGATTATGCTCATAACTTGAACTGTAGCCGACTAACCGGGAATTTTGAGCGCCCAGGGCTTTGGCCGAGGCAATCGCAGCCGCAGCCGCCCCGGGACAGCAGGCATTATGGTTTGAGCGGGCTTGTTTGATGACCGATTCCGGGGCCATGTCAAGCATGGCATCAATTACCTGCCTGTCGTTTTTATTTTTTACCCAGGAAAAGGCCTCGCGGCCTTTTCCTGCCGGCGTGAATCCAAAGCTCGGGCCGTAATGCGTGAGATCGGTTGATCCCACAATTCTAACGGTCTTATTGAGCGATTTGACGATTTCCGATAGTGCCCGGCCTATATTAATTGCCTCGGGTGCGGCAGGGGGCCCGATTGGCACCAATCGCGATTCGGGAAAAAAATATTTGATGAACGGGAGCTGGAGTTCAATCGTATTATCCGGTGTAAATCGGGTGGGTGTCTCAACCGTGAATGAGAATTGTTCGGTTAAGCGACCGGCAACCTCCTCATCGATAGCAAGCTCACCGAACGGGGTCTCCCACGCCCCTTCCGCCATGATGTAGCCCGAGGTATGGGGCGGCAGGTGCATCCCGAACACCACTATTGTATCCGGTGCCTGGGTATCCTCTTTTGCTTTTAACGCGGAAATCACATTGCAGGCGAGACTGCCGGAGAAAATCCAGCCGGCATGGGGTACAATACCACCCATATAGCAGGTATCCGGCTGAACCGTAAAACGGGTATCGTTTAAAAACTCCCGGATCTGATTTTCACATTCGCTTGCCCCGGCCGGATACCAGCTACCGGCAAATACTGGTCTGCGTGCATCCATAACGACCTCCTAATGCTTATCATTATACCTAACGCCTACCACCCAATATCCGATCCCTATTTAAACCGTTTAATCGCCTTTTCAAACCCCGGCATGGCATGGGTGATGGTTTGGTCATCCACGCAAAAGGCCAGCCGGATATGGCCCGGACCACCAAAACCGCTTCCCGGTACTGCCAGTACCAACTCTTCCTGTAGCGCCTGGACAAATTTGACATCATCTTCAATCGGCGAGCGGGGGAAGAGATAGAATGTCCCCGGCGGCTTGACAAAATCGTAGCCGCAGTCTTTGAGTCCGTTGCAGAGAAGTTCCCGTTTTTTGGCATAATATGAAATATCCACGCTCTCGCCCTGCAGACTTCCCACTAGCCGCTGCATAAGCGCCGGCGCATTGACAAAGCCCAGTATCCGGTTGGATAATGCCATTCCATTTATAAGGTCGGGTTTGTATTGGGCTGTGGGATTTATCGCAATGAACCCGATGCGCTCGCCCGGGATGGAAAGATCCTTGGAGTAGGAAGTGGTCACCAGACTGTTATCATAGGCGGAAAAGATGCTTGGTACCGTAATGCCGTCGTAGACGATTTTTCGGTAAGGCTCATCTGAAACCAGATAAATGGTTCGTTTAAGCTCCCGGCTTTTTTGGGAAAGCAAACCGCCAAGCGCGTCAATGCGATCTTTTGAATAAACCTGTCCCGTCGGATTATTGGGGGAGTTAATGAGAACGGCCTTAGTTTTTTCCGTAATCGCCTTTTCAATGGCATCTAAATCTAGTGTAAAATCCGCATGGGTCTGAACGGTTTTTAATTTCCCGCCGTGGTTGTCGGCATAGAATCCGTACTCCACAAAATAGGGCGCCGGTGTGATCACCTCGTCACCTGGATCCAGGATAGTTTTTAATATAACATTCAACCCGCCGGCCGCCCCGCAGGTCATCAGAATTTCGTTTTCCGAAATATCGGTCTCATATTCTTTAGACAGATATTCCGCCACGGACTTTCTAACAAACGGGTAACCGGGATTCGGCATATAGGCATGCGCCCCGATTTCATCGGATTCGGCAATTTTTTTCAGCTGCTGTTTGAACCGCTCCGGCGGCTGCATGTAAGGGTTGCCCAGGCTGAAATCGAAAACGTTTTCGGCGCCGTGAATCGCTTTCAGCCGGGCCCCTTCTTCAAACATTTTCCGGATCCAGGACGATTTTTCAAGAAACGTCGCAATATGGGTGGCAATCGTCATAAGCGTCTCCGAATAGGATTTAAGCCGGTTCCACGGATTTGACTTCCGGTATTTCTTGTTTCAGAATCCGTTCAATGCCGTTTTTCAAAGTGATTTGGGACATCGGGCAGCCGGCGCAGGCGCCCTGCAGCCGGACTTTTACCACCCCGTCCACAATATCGACCAATTCCACGTCACCGCCGTCAGCTTTTAAAGACGGCCGGATTTTTTCGAGCACTTGCTGGACTTGTTCTTTCATGATTACCTCCTGAAATTTATATTTAAGGCTTAACCTTACAATAGACTAAAGATAATAAGCCTTAAACAATTATGCTATGATGAATTTTAATTAAATTGCAAATATTTTTGGACGTTGGCATATGCTCAGAATTTAATTTGCTGCTGGTTGTAAAAGGATTCGGCAAATTCTTGGAACCGATCCTGATGGATGGCTTCCCGGATCAATTCCATCAGATGAAGATAGTAGTATAGATTATGGATGGTATTTAGCCGGTATACCAAAATCTCCCGTGACCGGTAAAGGTGGTGAAGGTAGGCCCGGGAAAAATTTCGGCAGGTATAGCATCGGCAATTCGGGTCAATCGGATGGGTATCGGTCTTAAACCTGGCGTTGGCGATATTGATGGTACCGGAATCCGTAAACAGCTGCCCGTTTCTGGCATTCCGTGTGGGCATGACGCAGTCAAACATGTCCCCGCCCATTTCAACTAGACGGACAAGATCCGCCGGGGTCCCAACACCCATGACATATCGGGGTTTATCAGGGGGAAGCAGGGGCAGGGTCATATCCGCCATTTCCATCATCAGCGGCTTGGGCTCTCCCACGCTCAATCCACCCACCGCATAACCCGGAAAATCAATTTCGATAAGCTCCGTCACGGATTGTCGACGAAGCTCCGGATACATCCCGCCCTGAACAATACCGAAAAGGGCATTATCTGCCTTGTTTTCCTGCCAGGCCGATTTGCACCGGATCGCCCATCGGGTGGTAAGCTCAAGGGCGTTTTTAGTTTCCGATTCATCAGCTGGATAGGAAAGACATTGGTCCAGGCACATGATAATATCCGCCCCCAGCCGGGTTTGAATGGCGACGGCATCCTCCGGTGTGATCAGGTGGGCGGAGCCGTCAATATGGGATTGAAATGAAAATCCGGTTTCAGTGACTTTTGAAATCTTGGCCAGGGAAAATATCTGAAATCCGCCGCTATCTGTTAAAATTGGGCCTTGCCAGTTCATGAACCGATGGAGTCCGTCAAATTCATCGATGACCTCACAGCCGGGGCGCAGATACAAGTGATAGGTGTTTCCGAGAATAATCCGGGCACCGCAGTCACGAAGATCCTCGGGTGAAACCGCTTTGACGCTGCCAGCGGTCCCGACAGGCATGAATATGGGGGTTTCAATAGTGCCGTGGCCGGTTACCATTTGCCCGGCCCGGGCTCGCGTTTGACTCGATTCGGCGGTAACCTTAAAATCAAACATGGATATGTCTACAGGCTGGCCTCAAATTTGTTGTCGTCAATCAGCATCGCATCCCCGTAGCTGTAAAACCGGTAACGATGGCGGATGGCTTCCTGGTATGCGGCGAATATATGTTCCCGGCCGGCAAATGCGGATACCAGCATTAAAAGGGTAGACCGGGGCAGATGAAAATTGGTGAGCATGGCATCCACGGTTTTAAAACGATAGCCGGGATAGATAAACAGATCGCAGCTGCCGCTATGGGGATGAATCAAACCCGTATCATCTGAAGCATATTCCAGGGTTCTGACCGATGTGGTGCCAACGGCCACAATCCGCCGGCCTTCCTGTTTGGCGCGGTTTACCGCAGAAGCCGTATCTTCTGATATACAATAGGATTCGGAATGCATCCGATGGTTTCGAATGTCTTTCTCCCGGACCGGCATGAATGTGCCGTAGCTCACATGTAGGGTAATTGCTGCAATCTCAATCCCTTTTTGGCGCAGTTCATCCAGCAGGGATTCGGTGAAATGAAATCCGGCGGTGGGCGCAGCTACGGCGCCTTTGCGTATGGCATAAACGGTCTGGTAGCTCCGCCGGTCGGATTCCCTTCCCGGCCGCCGGATATAGGGCGGCAGCGGCACTTCCCCCTGGCGCTCGAGGATGTTTTCAAGAGCGGTTTTTGCCTGGAACTCAACAAGGAACTTATTGTTCTGAAAGTCTTTGACAACTGCTGACAGATCCGGGCCGAAGTCGAGCGCCGTCCCGGGTTTGGGCGCTTTTGAGGCCCGGATCAGGCATTCGCAGGCAAACCGGCCCTCTGCTGCGTTGGATGCCGCCTCCGGATAGTTGACGATCAAAAGTTCGATTTTTCCGCCGGTCGCTTTTTTCCCGAAAAGCCTGGCCGGAATTACCTTCGTGTCATTGACAACCAGTAAGTCAGACGGGGACAACATGTCGATAATATCGGCGAACCGGTGATGGGATGTCTCCCCTGTTGTCAAATTCAAATGCAGGAGGCGGGAATGATCCCGCTTTTCAGCGGGCACTTGGGCGATCATCGCTTCCGGCAGTTCGTAGTCGTAATCATCAATTGAGTACATAAAGTTTATGAATTTCCCATATAGACAAGTATCAACCCCAGAACCATCAGGACAAAGCCGAATTTTCGCAATGTGCCTTCCGGCATTTCAAGCACCTTTTGCATCATTGCCTTCATATTTTCGGGGAAGCCGAAATACGGGAGTCCTTCAACAATCATGACCATTCCTATGACACAAAGGAAAAACTTCATAAGCAGACTTATCCTTTTGATATTTTATAAACCATTAAAGATATATGAAAAAAAATTGAAATGTCAAAATGAAAAGCTTTTTCGTGGAACAACCCCTGATGATCATGGGGCGACAATGGGGTTAAATATCATTCTTGCATCTACATAAAGATTTTGAAATAATCTGTTCGATTAAATTTCCGGACCGGTTTATCAATAGCCGTCCGAAACTATAACAAAATGGCAAACCAAAAGGATAGACGCATGGCTGAGAGTTATTATTACATGTGGGAATTTGTAACCAGCATGACAATTATTATTCTGGTGGCCGCCTATATCATCCATGACAGAATAAAGCTGCGCTACCAGAAATTTGATGAGCCGGAAAGACAGCGGAAGATCAACTGGTTGAACGGGGTTACCATGACGATTCTGGGCATATTGGCCGTTATTGGCGGCAGCAGCTGGGTGGCTTACGTCCTGACCCATAAGATTTTTATCAGCCCGGAGCTGGAAGGGTTTCATTCAAAGGTGCCGGGACTCGTAATGGCGCTGATCGGTCTTGTCGTTCTGGTTGCAGGGCTGAAAAAATATTTCAATCCGGAGCCTGAGCAATCAAGCGGGAAGCAATAAAATGGAATTTGTCCCTGTCATCGGACTTGAGGTTCATGCCCAGCTAAAAACCCGGACCAAAATTTTCTGCAGTTGCTCCACCCGGTTCGGCGCCCCGCCCAACACGCACGTATGTCCCGTATGCCTCGGCATGCCCGGCGTGCTACCGGTTTTAAACCAGGCCGTCGTGGAATATGCCATGCGCATGGCACTGGCCACTGACTGCCGGATTGCCCCGGAAAGCCGGTTTGCCCGGAAAAACTATTTTTATCCGGACCTGCCCAAGGGGTACCAGATTTCCCAATATGAGCTGCCGATCGCTGAGCACGGCCATGTAAATATCACCCAACCGGATGGCAGCAAGAAAAAAATAGGCATCACCCGTATTCATATGGAAGAGGATGCCGGAAAACTCATCCATGATCCGGATCGCTCGATAAGCATGGTGGATTTCAACCGCACGGGCGTGCCGCTGATTGAGATCGTCAGCGAACCCGATATCGAATCCCCGGAGGAAGCCGGCGCCTACCTGCGCCAGCTACGCTCCATCGTGAGGTATCTGGGTATCAGTGACGGTAACATGGAGGAGGGTAGCTTCCGCTGTGATGCCAATGTCTCGGTGCGCCCAAAAGAAAGCGACAAACTGGGGACCCGCACCGAGCTAAAGAATCTCAACTCATTTAAGTTTGTGGAAAAGGCCCTGGCTTACGAGATCAGCCGCCAGATCGGGGTGATTTCCGAAAACAGGGAAGTCATCCAGGAAACCCGCCTTTGGGATACGGCCAAGCATCGGACATTTTCCATGAGGAGCAAAGAGGAGGCCCATGATTACCGATATTTTCCGGATCCGGACCTGGTTCCCTTACAAATTGACGATGCGTGGGTTTCCCGGATCAAAGCGGATCTGCCGGAGCTTCCGGATCAGCGAAAAGAACGGTTTATGGATCAATTCGAACTTCCGGCCTATGATGCGGATGTCTTGACGTCATCCAGGGAACTGGCGGATTATTTTGAGACCTGTGTCAGGCAGGTGGCAAACCCCAAGCTGGTGAGCAACTGGGTAATGGGAAATCTTTTGGGGCTATTGAACGCGGAAGGCAAAACCATCGAAGAGACGCCGATATCCGCCGGGCAAATGGCCGAACTTTTAAAGTTGCTCAATGACGATGTCATCAGCGGCAAAATAGCAAAGACCGTTTTTGACGAAATGGTGGAATCCGGAAAATCCGCGAAGGCCATTGTTGAAGAAAAAGGCCTTGTCCAGGTAACGGATGCTTCGGCTATTGAAGCCGTGGTCGATGCGGTAATCTCGGGACGTCCGGATGAGGTGGAAGCCTATAAGGCGGGGAAAAAGAAGCTTATGGGGTTTTTCGTGGGCCAGGTGATGAAGGAAACCCAAGGAAAGGCCAATCCCCAGGTAGTCAACCGGATCTTAAAGGAAAAACTGGGATAAGGGGGGCGCATGGCGATAGAGAAACAACCTGCAGATCGGAAGATACACACCAGGGGAATTGATATTACCACCTATCTCAGCGATTATGATGCGGTTATTGTCGAAGGCCGGCTGACGGATAATCGTTATAAGTCAACATATTATTTGAGCGGAGACATGCGGCCGCCGGGTACAGTCCATGAGATGGTGATCCGAATGAGGGTGGCCGGGCCGGACCTGACTATCGAGGATATTGATGTGGCCATGGATACCGTTCCCCGGAAGGAATGCCGGGAGACCCTGAACTCCTTAATGCCCGTCAAGGGCATGCAAATAAAGGCCGGATTCACCGAAGAGGTGAAGGCCAGGGTGGGCGGTCCCAAAGGATGCACCCACCTGGTGGCGCTGTTGTTGGCCATGGCGCCGGCCGCAGTTCAGGGTGCCTGGGCCGCCATGGCCCAATCCCCTCTGGTCCCCGGCCAATATTCTGATAAGGCCCTTGAGATATTAGAGGATACCTGCTGGCTATGGCGTTCCGAAGGGCCGTTAATGCAGGATCTCCGGCAGAAGCTGTCACGTTTTGATGAAGAATAGCCTCTAAGGAACTTAATCGTAAAAAATACCGCGTCAGCGGAATAAATTGCTTCCAAGGAACTTCGGGTATTAGGTATTAGGTATTGGGTATTGGGTTAAAAAATCAAAAGCTTAGTGCCTCAGTGCCTTTAATCTGTCGCAAACGTTCCTTTCTGCAAAAATACCGCGTCAGCGGAATAAATTGCTTTTTACGAAGCCCTCGCCAGGCGATCATGGCCGTACTTCATGGGATAGAAAATGGCTGCGGCGGTGAGCAGCAGAATCGATCCGAAGGATACGAAGATCCACAGCCAGTCCGTTGCTCGAAGCCCGTTTCCCAAAACGCCGGCCATGAAAACCCGGTAGACCGGGCCGGCTTCAATCACCACTACCGCCATAATATATCCCGCGGAAATAAACATAAAGATCAGCCCGCCAAAGCTTGTCACCGACTGTGCGGGATTCTCCGAGTTAAAGTCCGGAAACGCCGCCCCCAGGCCGATTCCAAGTGAGACCACCGCTGGCACGACAAAAAGGATGGTGGCAAGGGAAAGCGCCATCATAAACGGAGTCACTGCCAAAAGCAGGTTGGTTGCCACGATCAGAAGCTCGGTCAGAATCAAAAGGGGGATAAGATAAATGAAAAATTTGATCCACAAAAAGCTTTTAAGCGAAATCGGAGACGACCGGACTATCCAGAAAGCCTCGCCCTCAATACTCACCGCTGGAAACGCAAACCGGGCGGTGATGGCGGTCAATACAAGGGCGGCAAGCCCCATGTTTAAAAATGAGAGCAGGTTCTGCAGATAGACCGTTTTAATGGGAGCCCGCTCCAGGGGGAGCACCTTAAAATTATAGAGATAAATCACAATCAGGGCAAGGATCAGGAAAATTTGGGACCATTGGGTCTGATCCCGGAAAAAGGTTTTGCACTCTTTTGCCAGGTAGGCGGCAACGGGCCGGGGCAATATTGAGCGCCCGGGCCTGTAAAATCCGTCGTCCTTTGGTTTTCTCAGCGGCTGGCGGGCGGTCTGGCTTTTGGATACCCCTTTGAAATAGACGACATCGGCAATGATTATGGCAACAAAAATTGCAACTCCCGTACTGAATAGCAGGAGGCCGCCGTTTAAGAGGGACGCGCCAAGGGTTTTGGTCAATACGGCGCGGATGGCATTAAATGCCCAGGTCGTCGGCAGAAACGGCGAAGACGGCGTCTCGAGCAATTTAAGATAGATCATGACCGTACTAAAGGCTTCAGGGTCGACCAGCCGTTCGGGACGGATCAACCGGAAGGCGAAATAAAGAAGGATAAACAAAAGCAGCCCAAGAAATACGAAGATGGTTTTGATCCGGCCCGGGGGTATAGCCATCACCGCCATCATAACGGCGATGGCGCTTAAAAGAGAGGCCAGAAGCGAGAGCAGAACAAGCGCTGCCCCCATTACCAGTAACCCGTAAATAAAATCAGCTGCTCCGGCTGAATAAACGATGCCGTAAGCAATCAATACCGGCAGCGTATAAACAATAATCATCCAGGAACTATCCAGGGCGGTTTCAATCCAGCGGGCCGTAAATATTTTATAGCTGGATATCGGCATGGAATGGACCAGCTGCAGATCCTTGCTGAGATATAGCTTGGAAAGGGCGGTCAGCAGACTGCTGAAGATAAGCAGGGCAAAACAAATAATCAGCACCATGGAGAGAAGCTTCCAGGCCAGGATATCACCCAATTCTTCAATGCTTTGAAAATAGATCAGCAGGCGATAAGAGATGCCGAACAGACCGCCCCAAAAGGCAATGCCGAGAAGGCCGAATACAAGAATCCGGAGGAGGTTGATATCGCTTTTGTTCCGGATGGATAGGATCCGGGGGCTCAGTAATGTCCGGATCGTCCCCATGGCATTTAATCCTTCGATATTTGAGAGTATTGGGCACCCAATTGCTCCTCTTGGGTGATTTTGAGGAACACGGCTTCCAGGTCATCTTCAGAGGCATTGGCCTGGATTTTCAGGTCATCCAGCGTACCCGTGGCTATCAGTCGGCCGTTGTGGATAATCCCGATCCGGTCGCACAAATCCTGTGCAATGCTCAGGGTGTGGGTGGAGATAAAAAAACTGACCCCTTCTGCGGCAAGTTTTTGGAACAGTTTTTTGACCATTCGGATGCCTGCCGGGTCAAGCCCTACCATTGGCTCATCTACGATGATCACTGTCGGGTCGTGGAGGATGGCGGCCGCCATGATTAGCCGCTGCTTCATACCGTGGGAATACGCTTCGATCAGCTCATTCTTCCAATCCAGCAGGGAAAAACGCTCCAGCATGGCGTGGGCGGTATCGGAGAAACTCTCTTGGTCGACGCCATAGAGATCCGCCGTAAATTTCAGAAATTCCATACCGGTCAGCTTTTCATACAGATACGGACGGTCGGGGATGAATCCGATGATCTGCTTGGCTTTCTCCGGGAACCGGCCCATATTAATGCCGTTTATTTCAACCCTCCCGCTGTCCGGGGCAATCAAGCCGCCCATCATTTTGATGGTTGTGGTTTTGCCTGCACCGTTTGGCCCGATGAATCCGAATATAATACCTTTAGCAACTGACAGGCTGAGGCGGTCGACTGCCACGGTCCGTCCGTAGCGTTTGGTCAGATTCTTCAACTCGATCATAGGGTCACAGGGTTCTCCGGAAGCGCTTTTCCAGCGACTCAATCGGCCATTGGATGAGCGTGGGCCGACCATGGGGGCAGTGATAGGGGTTTTCGCATTGATCAAGCTGCTCCAGAATAGCCTTGATTTCTTTTTCTGACAACGCCTGGTTTGCACGGATCGCTCCGTGGCAGGCCATTAAAATGAGACATTGTTCAATGGTTTCATCAAGGCCGGGGGCATATTCGGAATCGACTATGGTTTCAGCAATTTCAGTGATCAGCGCCCGGGCCGATTTTTCGGAAATAATGGCCGGCAGGGATTTAACGATGAAGGTGTTGCCGCCGAACGGCTCAATGGTAATCCCCATAGCGACCAAATCCGGGATCATTTTGGAAATAACGGCGCTTTCCCGGTAATTGAGCTCGATGGTTTCCGGGATCAAAAGCGACTGGCTGGGATGGACCCCAGCTTTCCGCCGTTGTTTTAAGAGCTTCTCATAGACGATCCGTTCATGTGCCGCGTGCTGGTCAATCATGTATAGGGCGCTTTCGGATTCACAGATAATATAGGTGTTGTGAAACTGTCCGATGACGGCCATCTGCGAAAACGCCGGCTGCTGCCACAGCTTGGCCTGTTCACCGGACGGCGGCTTTGATTCGCCGATATCAGATATAACCCCGTTTTTTATAGGGTCCATTTCATTGTCAGCCGGTTGGCCGGGTTGGGTCTTAATGCCGGCCGGTTTTCGCATTTCCGGTATCGTTGGGTCGAAAGGGGATTCAGGAAAGGTCTTCGCCGTATCTTTTTGAGGAAAGGGCCCCGGACTTTTTTCCGGAAATACTAGCGGCTCTTCAACGCGAGGCTGGGGGGGCGCCTGCACCTGCCACCCAGGGGGCTGAAGGGTCTCCGATATAGCGTTTTTAATCGCCTGAAAAAGTGCCCTTTGATTGGAAAATCGGACTTCATGTTTGGTGGGATGGACATTGACATCCACCTCCGCCGGCGGGAGCGAGAGAAAAAGAACCCCTACCGGATATCGCCCTTTCATCAGGCGGCCCTTGTATCCGTCCAGTATGGCGTAATAAATGCCGCGGTTCCGGATGAACCGCCCGTTGACATAGATGTAGATTTTTTGGGATGTGCTTCGGGTAATGCCCGGATCCGATATCCATCCAGTGACAGAGGTATATGAGCCCTTGAGCGATACCGGATATAATCCGGAGCGAAATTCGCGGCCCAGAACATCCACAATCCGGTCAAGCGGGTCATTGACCGACGGCCAGTTTTTGAGCATCCGGTCGTTGTGAACCAGGCGGAACTGGATATCCTTCCAGGCAAGGGCGATGGATGTGACCGCATCGGAAATATGACCCATCTCTGTATTGACGGTCTTTAAAAATTTCCGCCGGGCCGGGGTATTGAAAAACAATTGCTCGGCCGATATCATTGTACCCGGTGGCGCCCCGGTTTCATCGACCTGCTTGGTTTTACCGCCTTCTACGTAGATTCGCGTTGCTGTATTTGACTGTTCATCATTGGTGGTGAGGGTGAATTTTGATACAGCGGCAATGCTGGGCAGTGCTTCGCCCCGAAAACCCAGGGTAGAAATTGTATGAAGGTCCGGATCGCTGTAAATTTTACTGGTGGCGTAACGCTCAATGGCTAAAAGTGCATCATCACGGCCCATCCCCGACCCGTTGTCCGAGACCCGGATCATGGATCGGCCGCCTTGGCTGATCTCTACGGTGATCCGGGAACTGCCGGCGTCGATGGCATTTTCCACAAGTTCCTTTACAACCGATGCGGGCCGTTCCACCACCTCGCCTGCGGCGATTTTGTTGGAAAGGATTTCAGGCAGGATTTTGATTTTGGACATGGGTTTTCCATCTAGAGTTAAGTCTCATTGTCTCTTATAAACCGGTACAAAAACTCCTGGTCCTTAGGCGGCAGGTCAAATTTTGCGCCGGCCTCTTCGACCAGCCGGGTGAGCGATTTGTCCGGTTCTTCCCGGCGCATTTCAGATATCCATTTAACGGCTTTGCGTAGATCTTCGCCTTCGGGTTGGATGCTCATATACGTCCTTTCATTTGTTCAAGGCTTTGGATAAGTGGGCCTTTTTTTGGTGAAAATCGGTTTGCCGCTCAAAAAAGTAGGCGGCGTTTAATATAGACGCCTCATCAAAATAGTTGCCCATAAGCTGAAGTCCGATGGGGAGCCCTTCAGCTGAGAAGCCGCACGGCACGGAAAGCCCCGGGATACCCGCCAGATTGGCAGAAATTGTAAAGATATCTGACAGATACATTCGCAAGGGGTCGTCGATGTTTTCCCCGATTTTAAAAGCCGGGGTTGGGGCAACCGGGGCCAGAATCACGTCGCAGGCGTCAAATGCGTTTTTAAAGTCCTGCTTGATCAGGGTGCGAACCTGAGACGCCTTTTTATAATAGGCATCGTAGTATCCGGCTGACAAGGCATAAGTGCCCAAGATAATCCGCCGCTGTACTTCCGCCCCGAACCCCAGGGATCGGGTATTTTTATACATATCAAGCAGCCCCTGGCTTTCCCGGCTCCTGAAGCCGTATTTTACGCCGTCATACCGGGCAAGGTTGGAGCTTGCCTCGGCTGGGGCGATGAGGTAATAGGCGGCTACCGCATAGTCGGTATGGGGAAGGGTTATTTCCACAAAGTCCGCGCCTGCGTTCTTAAATACGGACATGGCATTGTCAATGGCAGTGCCGACCGATTCGGAAATTCCGGTGGAGGTGTGGTATTCTTTAGGGATGCCGATTGTTAGACCTTTAATATCGTCGGTTAACGCTTTGACATAGTCGGGTACGGGCTGGTCAACCGAGGTGGAATCCCTTGGATCGTAGCCGGCGATTATATTGAGCAGGATTGCCGCATCAGTGACATCTTTGGCAAGAGGACCAATCTGGTCCAGGGACGAGGCAAATGCCACCAGCCCGAATCTGGATACCCGGCCATAGGTCGGCTTAATTCCGACAACCCCGCAGTGGGAGGCCGGCTGGCGAATCGAGCCGCCGGTATCCGAGCCCAACGAACCCAGGCACATCTCTGCCGCCACGCTGGCCGCAGATCCTCCGCTGGAGCCGCCCGGCACCCGGGAGAGATCCCAAGGATTTTTGGTTGGCTTGATTCCGGAGTTTTCCGTTGAAGAGCCCATGGCAAATTCATCCATATTAACTTTTCCCACCATGACCGCGCCGGCGGCATTCAGTTTATCCATTACCGTGGCATTGTAAGGGGGATAAAAGCTTTCCAGCATTCGGGAGGCGCAAGTGGTTCTGATCCCTTTTGTGCAGATAAGGTCTTTGATGGATAGGGGGATACCGGCAAGAAACCCTGCATTCCCTTGGGCGATCATTTTGTCTGCGGCTATGGCTCTTTTTTTTGCCGCCTCCTTGGTCACCGTGATATAGGCATCCACCAATGGCTCTACGTCATCAATGCGCTCAAGGATGGCGTCAGTGAGTTCGACTGCCGAAATTTCCTTTTTTTTAATCAGGATAGCAGCTTCGTGGATGGTCAGCGCATGGGCTTCCATTGGTATCGGCTCCTTTATTCGATCACTTTCGGCACAATAAAATGGCCGTCTTCGGCCTTCGGCGCATTGGCGATGGCGTCATTCCGATCCAGGTGGCGGGTGGTTTCATCCTTGCGAAAGGCATTGGCCGTTTCAATCGCATGGGCGGTTGGCAGCACCTCAGACGTATCCACGCGGTTAAGATTTTCAACATACTCGAGAATGCTGCCGAGCTGCTCGGCGAAAGTTTCCACATCGTCATCATCAATAGTCAGCCGGGCCAGATTGGCCACGTATAAAACCTCTTCCCTGGATATTTTCATTGTCAATTCCTTGTATTTTGCCATTCCAAAACGCGTTTTTAAAACTTTATCAGAAGTTGGCGCCTTCCGCCAAAAAAATTATTGCGCTGACGCCGGCATCGGTGAGACTTTTTAGATCCTTTCGCGCTTTGTCCTCGCTGGGATAAGGGCCGATGCGCACCCGATGCACGGTTTGGCCGTTAACATCGGCTCTTCTGCAGTAGGCCGGATACCCTTTGGCCAGAAACCGGTCTCTTATCAGTGCTGCGCTCTCAGGGTCACTCATTGAGGCGATCTGAATGGCATACCCATCAGTCCCCGCATATCCATCAGTTTCCGCATATCCATCAGTTTTCGCATATCCGGGGGAAACCGTTTCGGCCGGTTCGGGACTTCGCTGTTCCGGCACGGAGGGTTTCTTAACCGGTGTGGGGGCAGGCTCCTCATCCGGCTTCGCCCCCTCTGTCTCAATTTCTGAAGATGTCGACTCTGATGCCTCTACAACCGGCTTCTCTTTATTCGGTTCAGGGTCATTCGTTTCCGCTTCCGCGTTGTTCTGCGCTTTAAAAACTTCAGGAGGAATGGGTGTTTTTTCATTATCTTTTTGGGCGTATTTTGGGGACAGGGTATGCGGATCATGATCCTGGATTTCGGGCAGTTTATTTTTTTTCAAATTTCTGATCACATCGATTCGTTTTATTGGGGTCGTGAGTATGCTATCTTTCAGGTTGGCCAGTTGTTCATCAAGACGCTTGATATCAAAGTGGATCGGCGCCTGATTGCGTCCCACCAATACCCCAAGGGTAAACATCAGGCCTAAGCCCAGAAAGGCGGCTAATATCCACCTGAGCATATTACTTCGGTCGACAGTGAAAATCGGCCGCCGGGCGGATTTTTTTGAGGCCGTTTTTTTTGAGGAACTTTTGGTAGCCATTTGCCTTCCTACATGGCATCCGGTGCTGAAACACCCAACAGGTTGAGACCGTTTCGAATGATTTTTTGGACCGCCAGCACCAGGTAAAGTCGTCCATCCGCCAGTTTCAGATCGTTTACCAAAACCCGATGTTTATTATAATATGCATGAAATGTGGCTGCAAGATCCATTAGATAAAATGCGATCCGGTGCGGTTCCATCCATTGTGCGGCCGATTGAATCACTTCGGGATAACGGGCCATATGCTTGATCAGCGCGATTTCCTCCGGTTCGGAAAGCCGGCTTACCGACTCTGCATCTCCGGAGATGGTTTTGATGTTCTTTTCTTGCTTTGCCTTCTTAAAAATGCTCGATATCCGGGCATGGACATATTGAACGTAATAGACCGGATTGTCATTGGTTTTTTGCTTGGCCACTTCAAGATCGAAATCCAACTGGCTTTCATAATGCCGGGTGAGGAAAATGAAGCGCACCGCATCCCGGCCGACCTCGTCAATAACTTCCCGAAGGGTCACGAACTGCCCGGCCCGGGTTGACATGGCCACCGGCGTCCCGGCCCGCAGCAGATTGACGAGCTGGGTTAAGATCACATGAAACCGGTCGTCGTTCTTTCCTGCTGCTTTAATAGCGGCCGATATCCGGGGGATATAGCCGTGATGGTCCGCCCCCCAGACATCGATAATCTGATCAAAGCCCCGGTCGAATTTATCCCGGTGATAAGCGATATCCGAGGCAAAATAAGTGGTCAGGCCGTTCTGACGAACCACAACGCGGTCTTTTTCGTCGCCGAAAGCATGGGTTTTAAACCATAGGGCGCTTTCTTTCTCATAGATAAGCCCGTCTGCTTGAAACTGTTTAATGGCTGCATCCACCCTGCCCGAATCATATAGACTCTGCTCGCTGAACCAGTTGTCAAAATCGACGCCCAAAAGGGCCAGGTCGTCCTTTATGCCGTTCAGGATTTTTTCGCTGGCATATTTGGCGCAGTATGCGATGGCTTCGTCTTGGCCGGCGCCAAGCATCCATTCTTTTGACTGATCCATTAATATCCTGGCGATGTCATAAATGTAGTCCCCCTGGTAGCAGTCTTCCGGAAAGGTGATGTCTCGTCCGGCCAATTCCAGACATCTTAGATACACGGATCGTCCCAATGTCTGAATCTGCCTGCCGGAATCATTGATGTAGTATTCGCGAAAGACCTTATAACCGCAGAACGAAAGGATTGTGGCTACTGTATCGCCGACAACCGCCCCCCGGCCGTGCCCCACGTGAAGCGGCCCGGTAGGGTTGGCGCTCACGAACTCCACTTGGATCTTTTGACCGTCGCCGATATTACAGGCGCCGTACTGGGTATCCTGCGCATGGACTTCGTGTAATACCGGATGCCAGGCCGAGGTGTTGAGGAAAAAGTTGATAAACCCAGGTCCGGCGATCTCGGTTTTGTCGATGATGCCGTCCGAATCCGCGAGATGGTTAACCACCGCCTCGGCAATTTTTCTGGGCGCCATTTTCTGGGCGGCGGCATTTAGCATGGCAAAATTGGAGGCCAAGTCACCGTGGGCGCCAGCCTTGGGTTCTTCTATTTCTACCGGTGTGAAATCGTCCGAATTGATCGCACCGGCTTTATATGCCGCCTTTGCAGCGGTTTTTATCATATTTTTGAGTTTTGTCTTCATTTATGCCTTCTTACTTTGTCATCAAATTGGTTGTTCATAAAGTATTTTTCCGGATTAAGTCAAGAAGGCTTTAAAACATCATCAAGCTTGCCGGTATACTGGTATATAGAGGGATAGGTTCGAGTCAGAGCTTTTAAGCTCCATGGTTTCTATTGGAGATTTTTATACTGTGAGTAATACCCCATCACCCGGTTTACGTATTTTTGGGTTTCAGGGTATGGCGGGATTCCGTTGTAGCGCTCAACCGCGGCCGGGCCGGCGTTATAAGCCGCCAGAGACAGTCTTATATCGTCATCAAAGCGATTCAATAGCGACTTCAGATAACGGGTGCCGGCCATGATATTCGCCCGGGGGTCATAGGGATCGCGAAGGCACAATGCGTTATGATTCTCCGGCATGATCTGCATGAGGCCGATGGCGCCGGCATTTGATACGGCATTGGGGTTAAAGCTTGATTCCACCTGTACAATGGCTTTAATAAGTGCGAATTCAAGCCCGTAAAGGCCCGCCGCATCCCTTATGTAATTGTCGAATATATTGGGGGCTTGATAATAAGCGATGCTGTCTTCGATTTCCGGGCCGGCGTATTGATACCGCGAGGAGGTGGGCGCGTTGCTGAAATGAAGCACTCCGTTTTCATCCACATAAGTGTAAATCTCCGCCCATGCGGGAATGCTCAAGACAGCAATAATGATGAGTCCTATCGTTAGCCTTAGATTTATATTTCGCATTTAGTGCCGGCCATCCGTGGCTGTGGGTGTATGCAATAACCGTCTATTTTGATATTTAACAACCTATTTATCTATAAATGGTATAAATTTCAAGATATTTTTACCCCATCATCAAACCCAAACCGGATTTAGGTCAAAGGACCTCCGGGGTAAACGCCACCACTTCATCAATGGTCGGCGAATCAGTGAAAATCATCACCAAACGGTCAATTCCCAGTGCGCATCCGGCGGCCTGGGGCATGGCACGCAATGCTTCCAGAAAGCGTTTGGGGAGCGGGTATACCGGGAGGCCGGTCTGCCTCCGGTATTCAAGCTCCTTTTCAAACAGGCGTTGCTGAACATTTCGATCCGTCTGCTCGGTGAAGCCATTGCAGATTTCAAGGCCTGCGATATAGAGCTCAAAACGTTGGGCGATTTTCGGGGATTCGGGCTTGGGCGCGGCCAGAGGGGATTTTTTTGCCGGGTAATCATAGAGAAAAACCGGTTTTTGAAGCCCCAGCCGGGGCTCAATCTCAAGTCCCATAATTTCGTCAAACGTGTCTTTCCGAATCGCTGTTTCCATGTCCGTCGATCCATTGCGGGCAAACGCCTTAGAAACGCTTAATCGCTGCCAGGGGGGGCTTAAATCGATACGGCTGTTATTAAAACCTATTTGCGTTGGGATCTGAAGCTGACGGCGGATTTGTTCAACCAGGGTTTCGCAAGTATCCATAAGGTCTATATAGGTTTGCTTGGCAACATACCATTCCAGCATGGAAAACTCGGGTAAATGGCGGTTTCCGCGTTCTGATTGGCGGAAGCATTTGCATATCTGGAATAATCTTTCAAATCCGGCTGCCAAAAGCTGTTTCATGCATATCTCGGGGGATGTCTGAAGATAGCCGCAGTCCGCTTTTGGGGCGTAAATATATGGCTCCGGTAATGGGGCGGGAATGCATAGCGGGGTCTCGACCTCCATGTATCGGTTGTCAATAAAAAAATTGCGAATGGCAGTTAACATCCGGGAACGGAAAGGAAGGGTTTCATGCAGGCGCTGTTGCCGCTCAAAGATCATTCCGAAGCTCTTCGGCCGTTGTCATGTTCGAAATGCCGGCGGACAGTCCGGCGGATTCATTTGTTTTTTACCTGGTAGGTATCATCGATTCTGTCCTGAAGGCAAATCATATCGTAATCCGCCGGTTTTGACTCTTCAAACCACTGGTGGCCCAACTCCCGGCAGTTATTACAGGCTTTGCGTGGAATATGTATCGCCAGTATATGCGCTCCCCGGTCCGAGGTGGAATCAATTTTTATCGCGCCGCTACAGTCTGGGCAGAGCCTGAGGGCTTCATGCTGGGTTTCATGTATTCCATCGGTATCATAAAAAATATTTCTTCGACGCTCGGCAAATTTTTGGCTGCCGCGCATTCGCTGGCCGATGGTTTCCCGGTTCGCCCAGTTGGTTTTGACGGTTTCGCATGTTCGTTTAATGGTTTCAGTGACGCTCTCCGTTTGTTTTAACTTTTCCGGGTCATATCCCGGTTCGATGACATGGCTGTAGTCCATTCCGGCAAGCGCCAGGATAATGCCGATATTGACGTAGGGAAGGGCCCCCTCAATGGAGTAACCGCCCTCCAGAACCACGATGTCCGGCTTCAAAATCCGGGTTAACTCCGCATATCCTTTTGCGGTGAACATCATATTGGTCAAGGGGTCTGAGTAGTGATTATCCTGACCGGCTGAATTGATGACCAGTTCGGGCTTGAATTCGTCAAGAACCGGCATTACCACTTCGTTTAATGCATACAGGAAGCCGGTTTCACCCGTGTAGGGGGGCAGGGGGATGTTCAGCGTGGTGCCGGCGGCATTGGGACCACCAAGTTCATTGGTAAAGCCGGAGCCCGGATACATGGTCCGGCCGTCCTGGTGCATGGAAATGTAGAGGGTGTCCGGATCATGCCAGTAAATATCCTGGGATCCGTCCCCATGGTGGCAGTCGGTATCCACAATCGCCACCCGGTCGACACCGTAGGCATGGCGAAGGTGTTCGAGCATAATGGCTTCGTTGTTGACGTTGCAGAATCCTCGTCCCCCGTGGACCACTCGCATGGAATGATGCCCGGGCGGGCGGACCAAAGCAAAGCCGTTATCCACCGTTTTTTCGATTACTGCGTTGGCAATGGTTTTTGCGCCACCGGCACTGATGAAGTGGGATTCGGTCATTACCCGCCATTCATCCGGGTAGGAGAAGTGGACCCGTTGAACATCCTTGATGTCCACGACTTCGGACTTGAATTCCTGAATTCCTTCAATATCAAACAGCCCCTCTTCCAGAACCTGGTCTTGGGTATACAAAAGCCGTTCCTCGCGTTCCGGATGGGTGGCGCTGATGGCCCAGTCAAAGGCGGGGAAAAAGACCAGACCGGTTTTATTTAAAGCTTTTAGCATGGCTGGCTCCGATTTTTCCGTGTCGGCTGTTCGCCGTATTATTCTGATTGGATGCACCCATCTGTGATCTTTTTGGAGATGGTTTTAAATTCATGGATCAAGCCCGGCTTGATTTGTTGTTTGACCCGGATATTTTTCCCCATCAATCTGAAGCCGCGGACTATATTGAATTCAAGGTCCTCCAAGAGTTCGGTTTCAATATCCTTGGCGTTTGCACCAAGCCTTATGGCTTTTTGATTCAATAGATCAGATGCCATTCGGTGGGCATCCTGGCGCGTAAAATTTAAATCCACTGTCTCCGAAAAGGCTTCCTCCGGAGCCGTGGCAAGCCCCTTCTGTGTGTCCACAAACAGGGTGATTTCACAAGTGGTCCGCGACAGGGCGGTGCCGATGGCATTGGCCACCTGGCACTCAGGAACCGTATCCACCGTCGTATAGCCGCTGATATTTTTGAAATGCTCGGCAAAATAGGCGGCCGGGCCGCCGAGAACCAGGATGTGGTCGGGATTGACCTTATAGCCGGTGAGGACCTCCTTGACGGTGTAAACCGGCTTGCTGTTGATGTTTTTAATCATCTGTCGGGCACCGGCAAGGATTTCCCGGCAGGTTTCGTCAAAAATTTCATAGGCGGCTTCTTCCACGGAAATTCCGAGTTGACCGGCGATCGTCTTAATTCCTTGGATGGCCCGGTCGCGGTCGCCGCCCTCGGACCTTTCCAGAACGAAAAGGGCATCCGTCGGGGTAGGCTCAGTGCCGCCGTATCCCATTGCCGGCCCGGTACGATCAGGCCCGATTTTCAGCTCGCCGTTTTCCACCCGTACCCGGCTGTCACCGCCGATGCCTATGGAATGGGTTTTTAAAGCCCGGATCAGCGTTTTATAGCCGTTAATATCAACCCCATAGGGGGCAAGCAGCGGCACCCCCTTTATTAAAACCGCCATGTCCGTTGAGGTCCCGCCGATATCAAGCACCAGGGTTTCTGTGTAATCCGGGGCGAAGGCAACGGAGCCCATGACGCTTGCCGCGGGGCCGGAGAGAATAGACTGGCCAGGGAAATCAATGGAGGTGTCAAGGCCCATGGTGCCCCCGTCCGCTTTTAAAATATGGATCGGCACGGTGATCCCCATTTGTTTTAACGATTTTTTGACGGCCTCAAAGAAGTTGCGGTGTACGGGGTATACCGAAGCGTTCAGGAATGTGGTGTTGATCCGTCTCGGGAATCCGAAGTTTCCGGATATTTGATGCCCCAAAAATACCTTATCGAACCGGTCGCCAACGATTTCGGCGATTTGGCGCTCATGCGCGGGGTTTCTGGCGGAAAATTTCCCCACCACACCCACGTTCCTGATACCGGCCCTTTCAAGCTGGTCTGCCGCGGCTTTAACTTTTTCAGGGTCGATTTTTTCAATCTCCCGGCCGCTGTGGTCGATTCCGCCGGGTACGATGATATAATGCGCGCTCGTGCGAAATGCTTCCGGATGAATGCCGGGGCCGCTAGTGACGATCATCCCGGCCGGGGAGAGTTTGCCTTGGACAATCGCATTGGTAGTCAAAGTCGTACTGAGCACTGTGTGTGAGATTTGGTTGGCGGGGATGTTTTCGGTGATTTTTTCAAGCCCGGTGAGAACCGTATTGAAAAGTGCAGAAGTATCAGTGGGGACCTTGACTTGCTTTTCGAGGCCGTTTTCCCCAACAAGGACGACATCCGTATGGGTGCCGCCGACATCCAGTCCAATAATCATGGGGTTTCCTTTTACGCTTATCTTTGATGGCGTCGGCGATTATATATGTAGATATATCTTCGCTTTTATTTTCTCATTAACCAAAATGCGCGGGAATGTCAATATTATCAAGAGTCCATTGGTTTTATTTGATTTTTGATATGCTGTAGAAATGCTATGTGCTGGAATATCGTAAGTTTCGGGTGGTTTTTGGAATTTTTACGAAGCCATCAAATTTGGAATGGTTGGAGGAAAAGTATTCCTCGGGTTGGGAAAACGTGTTAGGATTATGCCACTTTTTGATTTACTAGGAGAGAAAAAGCGATTGTCGGTGACCGAAGATGATTGAGACGATTGACGCCGGTTTTATGGAAAAAGCGCTTGACCAGGCTAGGGCAGCTTTGGGTGCAGGGGAGTTTCCCGTGGGATGCGTCATAGCGGATGAGGTCCGTGTGATTGCAACGGGTGCAAAAGCGGGAAGCTCCGGTGCGATTCCCAATGAACTTGACCATGCTGAAATCAATGCCTTGAGAAGGCTTCAGGAGGTGGGTTATGAAGGGGATATGAACCGTTTGACGATTTATTCAACCATGGAACCCTGCCTCATGTGCTTTGGCGCCATTATTTTGAATAATATCCCCCGCCTCGTATTTGCATATGAAGATGTGATGGGTGGGGGCACCGCCTGCCGGTTGGAAAGCCTCCCACCGTTATACTCGAATTCGAATATTACAGTTGTCGCCGATGTAATGCGGCAGGAAAGCCTCGCCCTGTTTCAATCTTTTTTTTCCGATTCCAGACAGGCATACTGGAAGAATAGCCTGCTGGCCCAGTATACACTGTCGCAGGAATAAAAAATGCCGGAAAAACTGAGAAATATCATTGATCCGGATGCATTGCCCGAAACGTTGCACTCAGAAATGGCGCAAATCTGGGATAAATACTGTGTCGCTTGCGATAAGGCGGGGCTTGAGATTCCGGCGGACACGCAAACGGTCCGGGGCTTAAAGTTTGCATTTCTATTTAGTGATTTTGTCAGCCGGTGGTCGATTAAATCGCCCGGTATCGTACATGATTTAGTTAGCAGCGGGGATATCAGCCGCTCTTATAACGTCTCCGACTATCGGTCAACAGTGCGGCGCGTCTGTGATGGGGTTCAGGATGAAAACGATTTGAATGTCGGGGTGCGTAGCTGCCGGTGTCGGGAAATGATTCGCATTGCGATCCGGGATCTTGCCGGCTGGGCGGATCTGCTCGAAACAGTAGCCGATTTGACCAATTTTGCGGAAGCCTGTATTGACGGGGCCCTTACGTTGGTTTATCAATGGATGTGCCAGCAGTATGGCGTCCCGCAGCTGAAAAACGGTGCCCGTCAATTGCCGGTGGTGCTTGGCGTCGGCAAACTCGGCGGCGCGGAATTGAATTACTCCTCTGATGTTGACCTGCTTTTCTCATTTCCGGAAATGGGGCAAGTTAAAGCGGATGAGGGGCGACCGCTCACCCATGAAGAGTTTTTTTCAAAGCTTTTCAGACGGCTTATAAATATCCTGGGTAAAAATATGCCTGAGGGTTTCGTATTCCGGGTGGATACCCGGCTGCGGCCCTACGGGGATGCCGGGCCGATTGCCATGAGTTTTGATGCCCTTGAAACCTACTATCAGCATCAGGGGAGGGAATGGGAGCGCTATGCATTGATAAAGGCCCGTCCCATCGCCGGCGACCTGGAAGCCGGGAATCGGCTGATCGATCGGCTGCGTCCGTTCGTATACAGGCGGTATCTGGATTTTGGAACATTTGACGACCTTCGGGATATGAAACGGAAAATTGTACGGGAAGTCCGGCGCAAAGGACTTTCCGGCAACATCAAGCTGGGCGCCGGCGGAATTCGGGAAATCGAGTTTTTCGGGCAGGTATTTCAACTCATCCGCGGCGGTGTAAATCCGGACTTTCAAACCCGTAACCTCCTGAAGACATTAAAAATCTTGTTTGAATCGGGCTGTATCCCGGAAACCGTATACCATGAATTGGGCGATGCCTATAAATTTCTCCGCAACACGGAGAATCGTCTGCAGGCATTTGATGACCGGCAGACCCATAGTCTGCCCAAAAACGAAGCCCGTCGGGATCGGCTGGCGCTTTCAATGGGATTTCCGGACTGGCAGGCATTTAATAATGCCCTGACCGCGTATATGGACCGGGTCCATTTTCATTTTAACGAGTTACTTGCGGATCCGGCGGAAAGCTCAGGACAGATGGCTGAAGCCGGTCAAATTATCGAGGAATTGTGGCATTCCCTTGCAGACGGCGACCGGGCTAAAGAGATCCTGTCGGAAATCGGTTTTGATGAACCGGATAAGATTTTAGGCGTTTTGCATCAATTTTTAGATGTTCCTGATGACGCGGATATCAGTTCTCAGGGGAGGGAGCGGATATACCGCCTGATGCCGCAAATCCTTCAGAAGGCAGCTGAAACCGACATCCCCGAAGTGGTGCTGCAGCGGGTATTCGAGTTGATCCGTTCAATTCGCCGCCGTTCGTGTTATATTGCCCTGCTGATGGAGAATCCGGAGGCATTGACGCATTTGATTCGGCTGGCGGCGGCCAGTCCATGGATTGTGTCATTTTTATCCAAGCATCCCCTGCTTTTGGACGAGCTTCTCGATTCCCGTAGCCTGTATGTGCCGCTGGGCAAAACAGAGCTCGAAAAAGAGATCCGGCAGCGTATGAATCGGGTAGCCGCCTGGGATCTGGAGCATCAGATGGATGAGCTCCGGATATTCAAACAGAGCCATACGTTGCGTATCGCCGCGGCCGATGTGGCCGGCCTGCTTCCTTTGATGAAGGTCAGCGATCGTCTGACCTATCTCGCTGAAACGGTTCTTGATGAGGTTCTGGAGCTTTCATGGAAGCATCTGGTGGATAAATACGGCCGACCCGCTGGGTTTAATAACGGAAAGGGGTTTGCCGTTGTGGCGTACGGCAAGCTGGGCGGATATGAACTCGGCTACGGTTCTGATCTGGATCTGGTATTTCTTCATGCCGTCCCAAGGGGTTATACCACGGGGGGGCGTTTATCCGCCATTGACAACCACCAGTTTTATGTTCGACTGGGTCAGCGGGTGATTCATTTTTTGACCACTATGACCAGTACCGGAAAGCTCTATGAGGCGGATATGCGTTTGCGTCCCAGCGGTGAAGCCGGTGTTCTTGTGAGCCATGTTGATGCGTTTGAGGAGTATCAGCGTGACGAAGCCTGGACATGGGAACATCAGGCGTTGCTTAAAGCCCGGCCGATTAGCGGCGACCCGGATGTCGGCAACCGTTTTCTGGATATCCGCCGTCGAATTCTAACCTTTGGTCGATCGGAAACCGAGCTGCGGGAGAAAGTGATAGGCATGCGGCAGCGGATGCGACAGGTCCAGAATGATGGAAAGGCACAAGGAAAGTTTGATATAAAGAATGACCCAGGGGGCATCATTGACATTGAATTTTTGGTTCAGTATCTGATTCTGCTATCCGCCAATGATCATCCTTCGCTCATTCAGTGGACGGATGTTGTCCGGCAGCTAAACAGTCTGGCGATTGCCGGAGTCATTGATGATAAAAGCGCCCACATCCTGAAGCAGGGATATCTTGTATTTCGTTATTTGGTCCATCGTTTGAGCCTTGAACAAAAGCCGGCCA
>JAGYOX010000150.1 GCA_018399235.1 Desulfobacterales bacterium
CATGAACCATGAACCTTAAACCTTAAACCTTATACCTTATACCTTGAACCCTAACCGGAGGAATAAATCACATGGCAGGCGCTTCGTTTCTTCATTCACTCATGACGCCGCAGTCGATTGCTATTGTCGGCGCAAGCAATAATCCCATGAAAATGGGGACCATGCACGCTTTGAGTATTTTAAATGATGGATTTACCGGAAATTTTTACCCTGTGCATCCCACGGAAAAAACTGTACTCGGGCATAAGGCCTATACGTCTCCGCAGGATCTTCCGGAAACACCGGATCTTGCCATTTTCGTGTTGCCATCAAAACATCTCTTGCCTTTGTTTGAGGCATTCGGAAGGATTGGGACAAAGTACGCAATTATTATTACTGCTGGGTTTAAGGAAATCGGTGAAGATGGGATCAGGCAGGAAGAGGAACTGTCGGCTGTAGCCCGCAAATACGGCATCCGGTTTATCGGACCGAATTGCATGGGGCTTATCAACCGGGAGATCTCTTTAAATACAACGGTTGTGCCGATTAAATCAAAACCTGGAAAACTGGGGCTTATCTCGCAAAGCGGGACCTATGTCGCCCAGACCATCCCCTATCTTGAAAAACGGGGCATTCACTACAGCAAGGCTTTTAGCGTGGGAAACGAGGCGGATGTGAATATTATTGATGTGCTTGAATATCTTGGCGAAGATGATCAGACTGCCGCCATATCAATGTATATCGAAACCATTCGGGATGTGCCAAGGTTTTTGGACGTAGCAGCGAAAATAACGCCTTATAAACCGGTGTTTGCTCAGTATGTCGGCGGATCTGAAGCGGGCGGAAGGGCCGGCTTGAGCCACACCGGCGCCATGGCCGGAAAAGATTACTTGTATGAAGGCCTGTTCTGCCAGGCCGGTGTCATCCGAGTGAAATCGGTTGAAGAGTTATACGGTCTGGGCGCCGCTCTATCCGAACAGCCGCGTATTAAGGGCAACCGGATTGCTATTTTGACAAATTCCGGGGGGCCGGGATCCGCAATTGCGGATACCTGCGAAAGGTATGGGTGTCAAGTGCCTCCGTTCAGCCCTTCCCTTCAGGAAAAAATTCGGCCGTTAATTCCACCCCATGCGCCATGCGGTAATCCGGTGGACCTGACATTTTCCATGGATGCCCGGCTGATGACCGATACCATTCCTGAGATCATCATGGATAGTGGTGAGGTCGATGGGCTTATCATGCATGGGGCCATGTCCACCGGGTTTATGAAAGCCGTTCATCCCCATGTTTCCCAAATGATGCAGAATGTTTCCTTATCTGAAATGTTGTCCCAGATGGAGCGGGATTTGTCTAAAACCGTTCGGCGTCCATATGAGCACGGTATTCCGCTGGTGCTGTCTTCATTTTTTGACCGGGAAGATCAATATACAAAGGATTTTGAGGACGCCGGCATTCCGGTATTTGATGCCCCGGAAAAAGCCGCCCGAGCAATGGCCGCAATGGCTCAATACCATGTTATCCAGAACCGGCCGAAGCAACAGCCGCCTGTATTGCCGGGGGCAGAACAGGAAGCAGAAGAGATCATCCAAAAAGCCATCCAAAACGGTCAAAAAACGCTGGATGAGTTTGCCGCCAAGCGACTCCTTGCCGCCTACAAAATCCCTGTTCCAGAAGAACGGGTCGTTAACAGTCTTGAAGAGCTTTTCGAAAATATCGAATTTATTTCATTTCCGATCGTATTGAAAGCCAACCATCCGGAAATCCTGCATAAAACGGAAAAGGGGCTGGTCTGTTTAAACGTTGAAACGATGGAAGGGGCGCAAAACGCCTACAAGACCATTCAGGACCGAGCGGGGAGGCATGTGCCGGTTATCCTCGGCGAAATGATTCACGGCGAACGAGAGCTTCTTGTTGGTATCGCTGAAGATGAACAGTTCGGGTACTGTATTGCCTTTGGTATAGGGGGCATTCTGACCGAGGCGTTGAAAGATATTGTCTATCGCGTGGCACCCGTCAGTGAGATTGAGGCCGGGCATATGATCAGGGAGATTCAAACGAAAAACCTCCTTGAATCCTACCGGGGCATGTTGCCCGTCAATAAAGACGCGGTTGTCAGATTGATCAGCCGTGTCAGCCAGATTCCGTTTATTCACCCGGAAATCAGGGAAATCGATATCAACCCGGTTATCATTTCCGGGGATTCGCCATTGGCAGCAGATGCGCTGGTATTGCTAAAATAATGATGGCGTTGACGCACTTGCCAATGGAGAGATCTGATATGGATGCCAGGGCCATTCGAATGTCTATATATCGAAAATTTTTAGTAAATCTTGACAAATCGCTTTTAAGCCTATATGCATGAAATGGAATAACACTTATCAACCTTTTTTTTATCTTCAGTCGGAATAGCTTTTATGGCTTCTTCAGAGTCAAGAGAAGCACTCATCCAAAAAATTAAAGCCCTCGAAGACGAAAACCGGCAGCTTAAATCCCAACTATATGGTTATCAGTTCAATGAAGACCGGAGCAAAAGGCTTCTTAACAGCTCAGCAGAGGGCTATTTTGAAGTTAATTTGGCAGGTGACCTGGTTTTTTTTAATGACGCCGTATGCAACTTGTTTGGCTATTCCCGTGAAGAATTGATGGGGAAAAACAACCGGGAGTACACCGCGCCGGAAACCGCCCGCCGCATGTATCAGATATTTAATCAAGTCTATCAAACCGGGGAGCCCGCGGAAATTACCGATTATGAGGTTATCCGCAAAAATGGCGAACGTCGGCATCTGGAGCTTTCTACCTACCTGATTTACGATGAAAACGGTCAACCCGCCGGTTTTGGTGGCGTGGGCCGGGACATCAGCGAGCGAAAGAAAAACGAAGAGGCCCTTCACAAAAGCCGGGTGAGGTACCGGGAGCTATATAAGGAGGCGCAATGGGCTGAAGAGCTGTACCAATCCTTACTGGATTCTTCCCCGGATGCGATTATCCTGCTGGATGCCGGCCAAAGCGTTCAGTATATTAATTCGGCATTTACCCGGTTGTTCGGATGGACGGAAGATACCCTTAAAAAACAGGCGACCGTCTACATTCCTCACCCCCAGAAGGAATGGTTTAAAGTCTTCGTCCAGGAGTTGATTGACAGCGGCGATCCGGTCCGCGACAAGGAAGGGCAGATTGTGACCCATGACGGCAGGTTTCTGGATGTCAGCATCAGCGCCTCAAGATATCTTGACCATAGGGGCCATCCAGCCGGCGTGGTTATTATTTTCAGGGATATTACAGAATCCAAACGGTATCGGTGGCATATGCACCAAGCGCAGAAAATGGAATCCATCGGAACCATAGCAGGAGGGATAGCCCATGATTTCAACAACTTGTTAATGGGTATCCAGGGACGCCTGTCTCTTATTATGATGGAGATCGACCCCACCTGCAAAGATTATTCCCATTTGAAAGAAATTGAGGCTTATACGGCTCGGGCGGCAGATTTAACCCAGCAGCTTTTGGGACTTGCCAGAGATGAAAATATCAAAGTAACCCCATCAGATATCAACGAGATAGTTAATGTCCAGGATAAACTGTTCGGGCGGACTCATAAGGAATTAACCATTCATGAAACTTTTGCGGAGGATCTATGGACGGCAGAAGTCGATAGGCATCAGATTGACCAGGTGCTTTTGAACATGTATGTCAATGCCGCCCATGCCATGCCGGATGGAGGAGATCTGTATGTCAGGACTACTAATGAATGCCTTCCATTGATCCGGACCCAACCCCATGGTGTAGAGCCGGGTAACTACGTCAAGATTTCTATTACAGATACCGGTATAGGGATCGATAAGGCCATTCAGGCAAGGGTCTTTGAGCCTTTTTTTACAACCAAAAAAAGGGAGCAAGGCACGGGTCTGGGGCTGGCTTCGGCATATAGCATCATAAAAAATCACGGAGGATTTATAACGGTATACAGCGTCAAGGGCAAAGGGGCGACATTCAATATTTATCTGCCGGCCTCTGCTCGTGAGGCGGAGGCTGAAACCGACGACACCCATGAGGTTATTACAGGTACGGGCAGGATTTTATTCGTTGATGATGAAGACATGATTATTGAGGTTGGCGAGGAAATGCTGCATACCCTGGGCTATGATGTGGTTATCGCCAACAGCGGACAAGAGGCGCTCGAAATTTTGGAAAAGGATCCGGACGCCATCGATCTGGTTGTTCTTGATTTAATCATGCCTGAAATGAATGGCAATGAAACGTTTTTACGGCTAAGAGCCATCAATCCCGAGATCAAGGTATTGCTTGCCAGTGGCTACAGCTTTAATGGTCAGGCGGATACCCTGGTTCAGCAAGGCTGCAACGGATTTATCCAAAAACCGTTTAATCTTGTGGAACTTTCCCAAAAGCTATATAATATTTTAAATAAAGCCAATTAACAACTGCGAGCCGCTAACATTCAAATGTTTGCACATATCCGGGGGGTGCTGACCCTTCTGTCCTATATTGTTTTTACGACAATTATTTTTATTGTCCTTATGTTTGTGGCAATAGTCAAACTACTCGTCCCAGTGAAGCGCGTACGCCGTATATGCAGCCGGGTATTGGACAGACTGGCCAGCACGGGGTGGGTTTTTTGTGCCAATACGACCCACAGGCTTTTAACGCGCACCCGCATTTATACTCATGGTCTAAGGGATGTCAAATTAAATCGTTGGTGTCTGCTGCTTTCCAATCATCAAACATGGGTCGATATACCTGTATTGCTTCGTGTTTTTTTCCGAAAAATTCCACCATATAAATTTTTTATCAAAAAAGAACTGCTCTGGCTGCCATTGATGGGGATTGCTTTTTGGGCCCTGGATTTTCCAGTCATGAGAAGATATTCAAAGGAGTTTATTGAAAAGAATCCGCATCTGAAAGGCGAGGACCTGGAAGCCACCCGGCGGGCGTGCGAAAAATTTAAAAACCAACCCGTAACCGTCATGAATTTTGTTGAAGGTACGCGCTTTACCCAGTCGAAGCATAAAGCGCAGCAGTCTCCCTATAAACACCTTCTGAAACCCCGGGCCGGCGGCACGGCACTGGTATTGTACGCCATGGGAGAAGTGCTTGAGCAGATTCTGGATGTTACCATCATCTATCCCCAGGGCGTGCCGGGACTTTGGGGTTTTTTCTGCGGGAAGACGCCGGAAGTTATCGTCGATATACGGCGGTTAAAGGTGACTCCTGATCTGGCGGGGAATTATTTTGCCGATTCCGATTTTCAGGCCCATTTCCGGCAATGGTTAAATACCTTCTGGTCAGAAAAGGATGACCGGATTGAGCGGTATCTGAAAGGAAGGGGCGTTACCAGTGAGGGATGAACAGCGGAAGAATTTCGTTTTAGACACCAATGTCATTCTGCATGACAGTTCCTGTATTCATCATTTCCAAGAGCATAATATCGTTATACCGATCTCTGTATTGGAAGAATTGGATCAGTTTAAAAAAGGGAATGAAACTATTAATTTTCATGCCCGGGAATTTCTCCGCGCCCTTGATTCAATTAGCGGGGACAAGCTTTTTAACGCCGGCGTCCGGGTCGGACCGGAGGCCGGCAGAATTTCGGTCAAGCTGGAGCAGGAATTTCATCCGGATCTGGCATTAAATTTTCCCAGCCATAAACATGATCACCGGATTTTAAATACCGCGTATTATCTGTCCAAGGAAAATCCGAATACGGCCTTGATCCTGTTGACAAAGGACGTTAATCTGAGGATGAAGGCAAAGGCCATTGGATTGATGGCTCAGGATTACACCAGCGACCACGTCAGGGATATTAATGCCCTGTATACCGGTAAACGGATGGCTGAATCCATTCCAAAAGAGCTTATCGATCAGTTGTATGAAAAACCCTATGAGATTGAGTTTTCGGACCTCGATATCACCCCGCCGCTCTTATCCAATGAATATTTGATCATGAGGAATAATAAAAAATCCGCACTTGCGCGCTATGATCCGACTGCTGAACTTCTGCGCCGGGTGGATAAAAATTCCGCATATAACATTATCCCGAGAAATGCGGAACAGACCTTTGCATTGAATGCCCTGCTTGATCCCAACATTCACCTGGTCAGCATCACTGGAAAAGCCGGAACGGGAAAAACCCTTTTAGCCCTGGCGTCCGCCCTTGAGACCAAGCGATATTACCGGCAGATTTTCATGGCCCGGCCGGTTGTCCCTTTAAGCAACCGGGATATGGGGTATCTGCCCGGTGATATTCCGGCCAAACTCGACCCTTATATGCAGCCCTTGTACGATAATCTTTCAGTTATTCAGAATCAGTTTTCCGAAAATGAACCGTCTCATCGCCGGATCAGTGAATTATTGGATGAGCACAAGCTGGTCATTGCACCGCTTTCCTATATTCGCGGCCGAAGCCTGGTTAAGATTTTTTTCATCGTGGACGAAGCCCAAAACTTAACGCCCCATGAAATCAAAACCATCATCACGCGCTGCGGTGAAGGCACGAAGATGGTGTTTACCGGCGACATCTATCAGATCGATCATCCCTACCTGGATACCCTTTCGAATGGATTGAGTTATTTGATTGAGAAAATGCAGGGCCAGAAAATTTACGCCCACATCTCCCTTGAAAAAGGGGAGCGTTCCGAATTGGCTGAACTGGCAAGTGATTTATTATAGGACAGGGCCGGCAATGTTTTTTTGCCGTAATTATTCAGCCAGACCTCAATGTACTGTATTTCCAACTTGAAGGGATCATTACGCATAGTTTTTCCTAAACTTTT
>JAGYOX010000151.1 GCA_018399235.1 Desulfobacterales bacterium
CTGATTGAGAGGGCTGTGCGCAAAAAAATGGCTGAGGAATCGATTGAATCCCTGCCGATTCTTCCCCAAAAGATGAAAACCACCAGCCCAACCTGGAATAACCTGCGCTATCTGTTTAGAAACGTTCATTTGTCGCAAATTTTTATCAAAGATCATCTGGTTAAGCAGACACTAAAGGGCCTGCAGGAAATACATGTTGAGGTTCTTCGCCTTCTGGGCGTTCCAGCCTCCGCATATTACAGTCTTGCCGATGGACCGGGAACTTGAACATGATAAATTGTCGGCTAAAACATAATTAAAAACTTTTATCTTTAATCATGCGAAATGTAAGTTATATATTACAAATTAGTCCGTTAAATGTCAAAATAGCAAAAAGATGGGATCCGCTTAAGACAGCCATATATCTCACAAAATATTTGCCGCCGCAGGCTTTCAATAGCCGGGCGGCGGCAAATATTTTAATTACTATTGGTTCAGAGACAGCCTACATCATTTCTATAACCGTCGCCATAGACACGCCGCCTCCGCCGCAGAGGCTTGCCATGCCCAAGGATTTACCCTGTTTTTTCATGGCATACATCAACGACACCATGATCCGCGCGCCGGTGCATCCTACGGGATGGCCCAGACCGATGCCGGAGCCGTTGACATTGACGATCTCCCGGTTAAGCCCCAGCTCCTTTTCGCAGCCCAGGTACTGAGCGGCAAAGGCCTCATTGAGTTCGATCAGTTCAAAATCATTAAGCTTGAACCCGCTTTTTTCAAGCAGATCCTTTACCGCCGGGACCGGGGAGAGCCCCATCACGGATGGGTGGCAAGCCCCTTTACCCACGCCCCGGATCCGGGCCAGCGGCTGAATCCCCATTTCTTTGGCCTTTTCCGCAGACGTGATCACCATGGCGGCCGCACCGTCGTTAATGCCGCTGGAATTGCCTGCGGTGACCTTTCCGGTCTTGGGGACAAACGCGGGCGGCAGTTTCTGGAGATCCTCCATAGTCAGGCCCGGCCGGAAATGTTCATCCTTATCGAAAATAATCGGGTCCTTTTTCCTTCTAGGCACTGAGACCGGAACGATTTCATCGGCAAAATCGCCTTCATTGGTCGCCCGCTCCGCATTGTTGTGGCTCCTTAAGGCCACCTCGTCCATTTCTTCCCGTGAAATATTGTGCTTCTGGGCGATGAATTCCGCTGTATGGCCCATGATATAGGGTTTTCCCACAAAATAGGACAGCGGCGGCTGAGTTTCGTCAACCGGCCCGTCTTCGGGGTGCGGAATCACATGGGAACCGCAGTGCAGGCCCCTAATCAGGGCATCCACCATGACATCATCCTGCAAACGACAACCCCAACGGGCGTTGGGCAGCACATAGGGCACGCCGGACATATGCTCAAGGCCGCCGGCAAGGACCAGATCCGACATCCCCGCCTGGATCATCGCCATGCCGGATAACACGGATTCCATTCCCGAAATACAGACCCGGTTGATGGTAACCGCGGGTATGGACTCCGGTATACCGGCCAAGAGGGCGGATACACGGGCCACATTCAGGGTATCGGTCGGCTCCAGGCAGCAGCCGAAACGGACATCGTCAATTGCTGCCGGATCAATTCCGGCCCGGTTAACCGCCTCTTTCATGGCGATACTGCCAAGGGTCGCCCCGTTCACATCCTTAAGAGAGCCCCCGAAAGCCCCAATGGCCGTCCGGCAGGCGGACGCAATCACTACATCCTTCATTGCACTCCTCCTTTAAACATTAATTTTTGCGATTGAATTCAAACAGCCATTGGCATAGTGCTGTTTATACGGATATTGGACTTTTTCCCAGACCATCAAGGCTATGATGCCGACTGCTCAATCCATCGGGTCATTGCCGGGACATCCGTTTTCGACCAATCCTCCGAGAGCCGGCGATGAATAAACTGCCGATACAACTGATGGACCAAATCGGCCGCCCGCTCCGCATGCGCAACCTGTTCAAGCACCCGCTGCTCCATATCATCGGCGGCTTCCGCCGGGCTTTTCTCCGGCGGCTTCAAACTGCTGATATTAAGGCTTTCCCCTTTTAACTGAAACCGCCATTCAGCCTCCGGCGCCTTGACAACCAGGCTGATCTCTACGACCAGCGCCCCTTTTTTAAGCGCGACTATCCCTTCTTCCAGACCGGCGCCATCGCCTTTAATGGTGATGGTTTCATCCCGGTTCTGCCGGTGATTTTCAAGCACAATCCGGTTGCCGATTTCCAGGTTGGTGCTTTCCGCCTCGGGCAACTCGAATGCCGATCGGTCCGTTTCCATCATGAACCAAAGCCAGGTCAGAAACTCATTTCCCAAATATTTATACCGGTTGTATGCCACGGCCACATCAAGCATGGGCGCCTCCCTGGAAATCCGTCGGACCCGCCTTGTAAAGCAGATCTTTCTGTTTATCCGTCAAGTCGCAAACCATCTCGGCCTCGGTAAACGGAAACATGCGAATGATGGACAGTTTAAAGCTCTTTGCAAAAATAGACTCCAACTCCTCGTTGGCGGCCTTCTGGGTTGTAAAAAACCAAAGCAATTGCTCCTCATAATTCCAGACCACCTCATAGAGGTTGGGGGTTGCCGGAATTCGCACATATAGGCGCCGGGCGACCTCGTCGCGGAGTTCCTGCTTTTCGTTTTTGGTCAAACTGTTTCGCTCGGTCTGCTTAAGCCGCTTGGCTGCCGCCATATTCAAATGCTTGCGAAGCACCTTGGCCGGGATCTGTTTTTTATCAATCCGCAGGGAAAACACCAGATGCGTGCCAAACACCAGATTGGCGCTGTCAAAATCCGGTTGAAACGGATTTTCAAAACAAGTCCAGCCCACACTTTTCTCGGCCGGATCATTATCGATTTCCCGGATGGCATTGTTTTTCAACCGGTCCCGCACCGTTTCAAGAAACGGATCAGGAATCCGGCCCTCCACCCGATAACGTGCCAAAGACATTGTTGCGGATAATAAGCCCATAAAATTATAACCTCACTGAATAAATTGTTCCCTCTCTTAAACCGCAAACCCTTTTCCAGGCAAGTATTTTTTCCTGTAAAAAAACGGATGAAATTGGTATGAATAAACTCCGGTACCGATTTAGATATTTGAAATTAAATGGAAATCAGGACAGTTAGCATGTATTTCATCGCCGACTTACACATTCATTCCAGGTTTTCCAGGGCAACAGCCAAAAATTTGACGCTGCCAAACCTATACATCGCGGCCCGGCAAAAAGGCATTACCGTTGTCGGCACCGGTGATTTCACCCATCCGGCATGGTTTGAGGAAATCCGGGAGAATCTCGTACCTGCCGAGCCCGGACTTTTTAGACTGAGGGATGATCTTGAAACCGAATGTGAAAAACAGCTCCGGCTTAAAAACGGTTTGCCCGTCCGATTCATGCTGACCTGCGAGATCAGCAATATTTATAAGAAAAACGGAGTAACCCGAAAAACCCACAACCTGATTTTTCTGCCCGACTTAACGGATACGGCTCAGCTTAACAGCCGGCTGGAACAAATCGGCAATATCCGATCGGATGGACGTCCGATACTAGGGCTCGATAGCCGGGACCTGCTCGAAATCCTCCTTGAAACCTCGGAAACCGGATACCTGATCCCCGCCCATATCTGGACCCCCTGGTTTTCCATGTTTGGATCAAAATCCGGATTTGACAGTGTTGAAGAATGTTTCGAGGACTTAACGCCCCATATATTTGCCGTTGAGACCGGGCTTTCATCAGATCCGCCAATGAACTGGCGGGTTGGAAACATTGACGGGCTGACCCTGGTATCCAATTCAGATGCGCACTCACCGCCCAATCTCGGGCGCGAAGCCAACCTTTTTAACACCGAACTGAACTATCCGGCAATCAAACAAGCCCTGGAAACGGGCGACCCGGAAGCGTTTGGCGGCACCATCGAATTTTTTCCCCAGGAGGGCAAGTACCACCAGGACGGCCACCGAAAATGCAATGTGAACCTTCACCCCAAAGAGGCGATTGAACTGGACGGCATCTGCCCTGTATGCGGGCATCCCCTGACGCTTGGGGTGCTCCACCGGGTCGAAGCCCTGGCAACCCGGCCGGAAGGCGAAAAACCCAAAAAAACCCATCCGTATTACAGCGTTATCCCGCTGGCGGAAATCCTCTCTGAAATCGTCGGTACCGGCCCGAAAAGCAAAAAGGTGCAGGCCTATTACCAGAACGTTCTGGAGGCTCTGGGCCCTGAGCTGACGATTTTACATACGCTGCCGGTTGAGGCCCTTGATAATGCCGGCATCCCCTTATTGACCGAGGCTGTGAAACGGATGCGGGCCGGAAATGTCCATATTTTTCCCGGATTTGACGGCCAATACGGAGAAATCAAGGTTTTCTCCCCCCAGGAGCGGGATCAGCTCATCGGCCAGCAGGCGCTTTTTCAAGTGCCCGGTACCGCCGCCGATAAGCCGAAACCTGGCAAGGGTTTGAACAAAAAAAAAGCTGTAAAAAAAAATGATCGATCGCCGTTGGCCCCCAATTCCCCCTCGGATGCGAAAAACACCGGGCCCCCTGTGAACACCGATATCCTGGCTGGCTTGAATGATCTGCAGAAACAAGCGGTTATCCATGGCAGCGGGCCATTGATGATCATCGCCGGTCCGGGAACCGGAAAAACCCGTACATTAACCTGCCGGATCGCCCATTTCATACAGACACAAACTGCCCGCCCGGATCAGGTCCTATCGCTTACCTTTACCAACAAAGCGGCAACTGAAATGGCCGAACGGCTCTCGGCATTCTTAGGCAAAGACGCCGAACAACCCATGGCAGGCACGTTTCATTCATTCTGCAACCGGTTTTTGAAAGAAACCCGGATTGCCACAGATTTTTCCATTATTGACGACTACGACCGGATGCAGCTCCTCCGGGAGGCGGTTGAAACCGTCAGGCAAACCGGCACGGATATCACCGGCCGAACGGACAGAATATTTGACCAGATTATTGCCGCCAAGCAACAGATACTGGGCCCCCAGGACGATCTTTCTGAAATAACCGGCATCCTTGATGCGAATAGGCTGGCGGCAGTTTATACCGCCTACCAGCAATTGATGGATTGTCAGCAGCTCGCTGATTACGAGGATTTAATTTTTAAAACCGTGGGCATCCTTGAAACCGATTCGGTTGTCCGGGATCAATATCAACGCGGGTTCCCTTATATATTTGTAGATGAATACCAGGATCTTAATTATGGTCAGTACCGCATTATCCAGGCGCTCACCCGCCCGGACGGCGACATATGCGTTATCGGCGACCCGGACCAGTCCATATACGGCTTCCGGGGCTCGGACGTGAAATTTTTCAACCAGTTCATGACCGACTTTCCCAAGGCAAAAAAAATCCGCTTGATGCAGAACTACCGCTCGGCGGAAACCATACTTGAAGCCTCACACCAGGTCATTCGGGATCACAGCTTAAATACCGAGACCGAGCGGGTCCACTCCGGCATTAACGGCCCCGAGACCATCCGTTTTCTAAACGCGGCCTCGGAAAGAGCCGAAGCGGTCACCATCGGCAAAACCATTGAACAAATGGTGGGCGGCACCGGCTTTTATTTTGACGACTTTGGCGGCCATGAAAACGCCAGATATAACACCTATTATTCGTTCTCCGACTTTGCCGTGCTATTCCGCACCCGGGCCCAAGGCGATATCATTGGCGAAACCTTTGCCCAGGCAGGCATCCCGTTTCAAACGGCCACCAAAAAAAACCTCTTCCGCCACAAAGGCGTTCAAGAAATCATTGCCTGTCTTAAACTGCTTGAAGGCTGCGGCACCTATGCCGATTTCGAGCAGGCCGTCAGGACGATGGCGCCTGATATTCCACCGAAGGGTATAACGGCTTTAAAAGAATGGGGGTACGCCCATCAGCTATCTTTAAACGGCTTAATGGCAGAAGCTGAAAGAAACTCTGTTGATATTCTTTCCCAATCCGCCCGCTCCCACATTGACCGTTTTTTTGCCTTACTTGCCGAATACAGCCAAGATATATCGGGCTTACCTGTTGCGCAAAAACTTCAGTATCTTGAAGAAACACCAGGTTTTAAAGCAGCATGCCGGGCGGACGCCGACACAAGAGAGGCATTCGGGCGGGTGATTTCAATGGCGGACCACTTCGATGATAATGCGGGGGCATTTATCGAGTCGGCCGCCCTACAGACAGATCCGGACAGCTATGACACCAGGAGCCAGAAAGTCGCGCTTTTGACCCTGCATGTGGCCAAGGGCCTTGAGTTCCCCATAGTTTTTATTTCTGGCTGTGAAGACGGATATATACCGCTTCGCCACGGGGAAAGCGGGGTTGCGGATACAGCGGAAGAGCGACGCCTGTTCTATGTAGCAATGACCCGGGCCAAGACCATGCTGTTCTTGACCCGGGCAACACACCGCCGGATATACGGCAGGAAAGAGAAGAGGATGCCATCTCCCTTTTTGAACGATATTGATGCCCGGCTCTTACATGAAGAATATAGTGAGGCAAAACCAAAAGCCCCGGCCCAGCAGCAATTGAATCTATTCTAGCTGTGCAGAACCCAGATTCGACCTCCCCTCAAAAATTCGTACGGCTCTATGGATGGATTTTTATACATTGATATAGACGCGAAAATGCCGGTTGAATAATCCCGTTGAATCTGTCAGTATATTTCAGTCTGAATTCGCCCATTGAACTTAGAAGTAACCCCCCGGGCCAAGGCG
>JAGYOX010000152.1 GCA_018399235.1 Desulfobacterales bacterium
GGAATTTGGAATTTGGATTTTGTTTGTTATTTGAGATTTGTTATTTGAGATTTGTTTGCTATTTGGTGCTTGTTATTTGTTATTTGTTTGTAATTTGGTGCTTAAAATTTGTTATTTGTTTGTAATTTGGTGCTTGAGATTTGTTATTTGAGATTTGTTTGTAATTTGTGGTGCTTGGAATTTGAAATTTAACCAATTAGCCTGTTAGATCTCTTTATGCAGAACCTAAAATACCTTGTCGCAATTGTTTTGATCTGCGCCACCGCCGCGGTCTACCTGCCGGTTAAAAACCACGAGTTTATTAGCTTTGATGACAACGTTTATGTAACAAACAACCCCCATGTTAAGCAAGGAATTAAGTGGGAAAGCATTAAATGGGCCTTTCATCCGGTTGAATCCGGGGATAGAACCTACTGGCACCCCGTCACCTGGATATCCCACATGTTCGACTGTGAGTTATTCGGGGTTCGCTCGGACATCCATCATCTCATCAATCTTGGCTATCACCTGCTCGCTGTGGCGCTTTTATTTACCATATTGCTCTACCTGACCGGAAGTATCTGGAAGAGCGCATTTGCAGCCGCGCTTTTCGCCCTTCACCCGATTAATGTGGATTCCGTGGCCTGGATTGCCGAGCGCAAAAACCTGTTATCCACCATATTCGGGTTTATTGCCATTATCGCCTATGGCCATTATGCCAGACGGCCCTCGATATACCGCTACAGCCTTATCATAATTGCCCTTGCCCTTGGATTAATGGCCAAATCCACCCTGGCCACCCTTCCCTGTGTTCTGTTATTGCTGGATTACTGGCCAATGGGACGCATACAGTGGGGCCAGAGGCTGCCTGGGGGCGCCGTTGAAGCAACAGAGGGTGAAAAAGTCCCCTTTTTTCAGCCGGCGTCAATGCCCCGATTAATCCTTGAAAAAATCCCGCTGCTGGCGCTGTCTTTTGCCAGCATTACCGTTTCCATATTATCCGTGCATAGTCACGCGCACATGGTTGATACGGCAGTCACCCCGATGCCGCTGCGCATCTCCAACGCCATTGTGTCTTACGTTTTTTACCTTGAAAAACTGGTCTGGCCGAGTGGCCTGGCCATTTTTTATCCGTTTCCAGACGCCATTCCCATCTGGCAGCCGGTAACGGCCGCTGCTTTTCTGCTCCTGGTCATTTTGGGGGTTCTGCTTCTTGCAAAAAAAGCCCCCTATTTGGTGACCGGCTGGCTGTGGTATTTGGGCACCCTTGTACCAATGCTCGGTCTTATGCAGAATGGCTTATGGCCGGCGACGGCGGACCGTTGGGCCTATATGCCCCTTATTGGCATTTTCATTATCATCGCCTGGGGAATGCCGGACCTGTTCCAACGCCTAAAATTCAAAAAGTATGTTTTTGCCGGGGCCGCGGTGATTTTGCTGCTTCTGATGGGATATAGAACATCTGATCAGCTTGGATACTGGGAAAATAGCGACACCCTGTTCAGCCATGCCCTGGCCGTCACTGAAGGCAACTTTGTGGCCCACCATAATTTGGGCCTCTACCATGCGAAACACGAAAATCCGAAAAAAGCCAGAAAGCATTTTAAAAAATCCATTGAAATATATTCTTTGTTTCCTGAGGCCCTAAAAAACTATGCTGATTTCCTTTTTAAGCAAGGCGACTATGAAAAGGCTCGGCAGTATTACCATAAAACCCTCTGGTTAGCCCCCAATGACGACCATGCCTTAATGGGCCTTGGCAATGTGCATCGCAAGCTGGATAATCCAAATAAAGCGGCTTATTATTTTTCCAAGGCCGGATTCACCGATACCAAGGATGCACAAATGCATAACGAACTGGGCAATACGTACCTTAGTGAGGGAAAATTTCATCAAGCATTAAAGGAATACCGCACTGCCGCCAGCATCCAGCCCGGCAACCCGGCTTTTCATTACAACATAGGCTTGGCGAAAACCAGCTTGGGCCAGCTATCCGAAGCCTTGGAACATTTCAGGGAGGCCCTTAAGCATGACGCCCAATATATCCAAGCGCATCTAAAAATTGCGGAGATTATGTTTCAACAGGACAATATGCCCCAGGCGCAAACGCATTATCTGTCTGCCATTCGGATCAAGCCGAATGACGAAAGCCTTCATTACAATCTTGGCGTTGTGTTTCTGCAAATGAATCATATCGAGAAGGCCTTAAAACACTTCGAGAAGGCCCTGGAACTTAATCCGGGATATGAAAAGGCTGCACAGGCGAAAAGATTGATAAATTCCAAATTTTCAAATAACAAACAATAACCAAATCCCAATGCCCAAAATTCTAAATAATAATGACCGCCCTAAACAAACCATACTGATGGTGCTGGCTCTTTGCGTCATCACTGCCATCGCTTATGCCCAGGTGGGGTCTTTTGATTTTATCAATTTCGACGACAACAAATACGTTTCAGATAACAGCCATGTCCAAACCGGCCTGTCATGGGAAAATATCAAGTGGTCCTTTGGTTTTTCAGACAGCGCCCTTGAATTTTACTGGCATCCGCTCACCTGGCTGTCCTTGATGTTGGATGTGGAAGTGTTCGGGCTTCATGCCGGGGGCTCTCATATCGTTAACGTCATATTTCATGCCTTAAACGCCCTGTTTCTATTTCTGGTGCTCAAACAGATGACCGGCGCGTTTTGGAGGAGCGCGTTTGTGGCATTACTTTTTGCGGTGCATCCGCTCAATGTGGAATCCGTGGCCTGGATTTCAGAGCGTAAAAACGTATTAAGCACCTTTTTCTGGATGCTTTGCATGCTGGCGTACACGGCATATGCCAAAACGCCGGACGTGAAAAAATATCTGTTGATTTTTTTGCCATTCATTCTCGGGCTACTGGCGAAACCCATGCTCGTCACCCTTCCTTTTGTTTTTCTACTGTTAGATGCCTGGCCGCTTAAACGATTTTCAATGGTCACCGAGACAATGAGCGATCAGGCGTCAGCGGATGGGCCCTTTTTTCCAACCAAACCCTTAAAATGGCTGATATTGGAAAAAATCCCTTTTATAGCGATAAGCATATGTTCAGTAGGTGTTTCGATTTTTTCCGTCCATCAGACCAGTCAGATCATACCAGAAACAATTGCCCCGGTGACGCTTCGCATCAGCAATGCAGTGGTTGTTTATGTTAAATATTTGGGCAAACTTTTCTGGCCTCATGATATGGCCATATTTTATCCTTTTCCAGAATCAATTCCTGCATGGCAAGTCATTCTAGCTGCCATGGCTCTATCGGCGGTTACCATAGCAACCCTCTTGCTCCTCAAAAAAGCACCCTATCTGATCGTTGGCTGGCTCTGGTATCTTGGCACGCTGTTCCCTTTAATCGGCGTATTCCAGCACGGCCGATGGCCGGAAATGGCGGATCGTTGGGTATACATACCGGCCATCGGTCTGTTTATGGTTTTAGCATGGGGGGCTTCGGATCTTTTGAAAAAATTTCGCGTTCCCTGGACTGTTACTGCTTCAGCTGCAGCGTTCATCACGGCAGGCCTCACGTTGATCACGGTAAACCAGGTGGCCTTCTGGCAAAACAGTAAGACCATCTTTGCCCATACACTGGCTGTGACTGAAAACAACTGGGTGGCCCATTATAATTATGGGTATGCCATGAGGGAGGAGGGGAACCTGAAACAAATGATCACCCATTACAAGATGGCACTGGCTATAAAACCCTGCAGGGCGGAGATTCATAATGATCTTGGGACGGCATTTGGCCAGTTGGGCAGGACGAAACAGGCGATCCACCATTTCAAACAGGCGATAAGCTATCATAACCCTGCTTATCATTCAACCTCGGACCGTGCTGCCGCCTACTACAACCTGGCAAACGCCTATGCCGTAAAAGGAATGAAAAACAAAGCCATTCAATATTTTAAAACAGCTCAGTCCCTGAGTCCGAATTATCCTAAAGCCTCTGATATCCGAGCCCTGATTTCCCGATTATAACATATTGGAAGGTGTCAGAATCCATTGCCAAAATGGCTGTATAGGACAACACCCATTAATACCGGGACGGTTAAAGCGTGACGTTTATCTTTCTTGATGGCTTCGTAAAAAGTCCAATATCTGTGTTGCGCTGCATCCCTCGGAATTTCACGTACAGCTAAGTACGCTGCATTCCTCGGGATTTTGCGCGCCTTGATCTTGAACTTTTTTCTTTGCCATCCTGAAATCGACTTTTTACGAGATTATCTTTCTTTACAAGCAAAAAAACTTTGAGATATATTGGCTATCACAAAATGCCAAATCTGCCAATAATCGAATGATGAATAGTTGTTAAATTCCATGGATTCGGCCAAAGAATTAAAAACAAACCTCCTGTCTATCTCTCTTTTAGCGTTATTTGCTTTTCTGGTTTATTCAAACTCATTCCAGGTACCATTTATTTTGGATGATTTTTACTGGATCCGGCATAATTCGAACATCCGAATGAACGATATATCGTGTGAATCTGTAGAGAAAGCCTTAGAAGGTTCATTTATAAAGCGGCCCCTTGCCAAGCTCTCATTCGCTTTGAATTATTATTTCAATAAATACGATGTCGCCGGTTACCACTGGGTCAACTTGACGATCCATATTTTTACCGGCGTCTTCTTGTTTTTTTTATTGCGGATAACGTTGGCTTTAGCAGGAGGAGCCAAACCTGACGATCAAAAATTTCAGCAAAATAGCGCGCTAATTGCTTTTCTTACCGCTTTAGTCTGGATCGTCCATCCTGTTAATACCCAGTCGGTGACATATATTGTTCAACGCATGAACAGTATGGCCGCCATGTTCTATGTATTGTCCATACTACTTTACGCCAAAAGTCGAGTCCTTTCCCGATCAACAGTACCTCGCAACAAGCCTCATAAGTTAAAACGAATTGGTTACATCACGGGATGTTTACTATCCGGAATTTTCGCCTTCGCCAGCAAAGAAAATGCGATTACATTGCCGTTGGTTATTCTCATCTATGAATGGTTTTTTTTTCAGAATCTCAGTTTCAGTTGGTTGAAAAAGCTGATTTTCTGGCTACTCGGTTTTAGTGTTCTCCTGGTAATAGTCAGTGCGCTTTCTCTTGGCGGCAATCCGCTGGACAAAGTATATGGATCATATATCAGGTCACCAAGCCTTCAGCATTTTTCAATAATTGAACGCCTGATAACGGAATTCCGGGTGCTTGTTTATTATATCAGCCTTTTTTTCTTTCCCCATCCTGCCCGCCTCCATATTGATTATATTTACCCCCTGTCTCAATCGCTTGCCGCGCCTGTTACAACATTTCTATCTATAATTACCCATTTTTTTCTGCTGGTTCTCAGCGTTTACAATGCCAAAAAGCATCGCATCATATCCTTCTGCATACTCTGGTTTTTCATTACCCTTGCCATAGAATCATCGCTTATCGGACTAGCCCCCATATTTGAGCACCGTACTTACCTGCCTTTTATGATGCTCAGTCTGATAACTGTTATTTTATTTTTAACGCTTGTCCCTGCCAGAAGACTATCGATTGGTATGGTTTGTATATTGGCCCTGTTGTGTTTAACGGGGACTTTTCAACGCAACCTGGTATGGCAGGACCGAATGTTGTTCTGGAAGGACAATTTATTAAAATCACCAAAAAATCCAAGAATTTATGCCAAGATAGGCGACTTTTGTTTTCAAAACAATCAAATTCATCAAGCAAAATCTTATTATAAAAAAGCATTGTCATTCAAAGGGGATTATTTACAGGCCCATATGCGGCTGGGCAACGCCTATCTGGAACTTGGGAATGCTAAAAAAGCCCTTTCCCATTATGAAAAAGCCCGGTTTATAGACCCCTGCAGGCCGGACATCCCTATCGAACTAGGCAATACTTACTTTCAGATAAACAATTGGCAAGAGGCGCTTAAATGGTACGACGAGGCCTTGAAAATCGAGCCGCAGTCCACATATGCACTTTACGGCAAGGCACTTGCCCTTTCCCGGCTGGACAGGCCGGATGCAGCAATAAAACATTATCAAGCAGTAGTTGCTTTAATACCCAATAATGCGGAAGCCCATAAAAACTTGGCGGATCTGTATGTTAAAAAGCAAAATTTTAAACACGCCATCCATCATTACAAAAAGGCGCTGGCAGTGGATCCCGAAAATGCCCAAATACATTATAATATCGCAATTACTTTTTCATACATAAACAAACTCGATGCATGCGTCCAACATCTGCAAACCGCCTTGAAGATCAATCCGGGTTATAAATGGGCGCAAACCGCTTTGAAGCAAATACAGCAGAAACAAAAAGAACTACAATGATGCAGTTAAAAAATATTCTGTCAAACTCCGAGAGCTTCGTCATCAGCACCCTTTTTCCCTTGATTGCCATGGCAGTGATAACGGCCATTGTCTATGCCAACACCCTTCATGCGGATTTTATATTTGACAGCAATAAAATCGTCACAGACCCGGCGATCCGGGTCGTGGCGCTTAGCCCGGAAAAAATCCTCAATGCCGGCATTAACGCTAAAGTCCCGCACCGCCCGCTGCCCAATATCAGTTTTGCGCTTAACTATTACTTTGGCAAATATGATGTTGAAGGCTACCACCTGGTGAATATCATCATTCACCTTTTAACCGGCGCATTCCTTTTTCTCTTCTTCAGAAAAACGCTTCTCATATACGCGTCAGACCATCCGGCCGAAGGCCGGCACCGCCCG
>JAGYOX010000153.1 GCA_018399235.1 Desulfobacterales bacterium
CTGGAACAGTCACAAGGAGGAGTAACAGGGCCGGTGTCGGTGGGTTGGGCCGTTGCGTTTACGTGTGATTTTTTATCTTTGTCAGATTTCCTGCGCGCTGACATCCTCATGGTTCCTTTTGGTGGTTGTGGTGTCCATAGCACCAAAAGGCAACATGATCAGGCAGATGAGGAAAATATTTTTAAGGTTTTTGGGGAATTTGGAGGGTTAGGGGGAAGGGGATGTATGAGTAAAGAGGGAGAGAGGAAAAATCCTCGGCTATCCGATTAGCGCTTTTTTTGAGTATATATAACTTGTTCATTTAAAATCTTTAATGCTTCTTGTTCCAGTTTATAGGCTTCTGTGCGTTTTCTGTTGGCTTCCAATACCTTATCGTTTATATTTCTTTGAATATCAGCATCCTGTAATAAAGGAATACTTATCCATGATACCTGCTTATTATCAATTTCATCAACAACCGCACCATAGGTATATCGTGTTATCAATGGATAAGCATAATCACTGCTTATCCATGCGTGTAGATACCCTGATATTTCATTATTTGCAGGGACTATTCGAATGATATGTTGATTCGCTGTCCATCCTTCCCAATGTTTTAGGACTATTGTAACTTTCCCAATTGTGCCACTGCATGTAACCATTATCATGTTTTTTTGAAGTGTCAGTTGACTTTTTATTCTCTCTTCATGATGTGTTAATGACAGATATTTTTTATTACTTGGATCAAGTTCATAAACCGGTAAAATAATGTTTTTACTTATTCTGTTATCACCGATAGTTGTTACCTCCATTGCATTTTTAGCCAAATATTCTTCAATAACCTTGACGATTGGTATATGATAAGACCCGTCAAAACGACTATTCAATTCGTTTAACGAAACAGAAAAATTTAAAAATCCCACTTTTTTTTCAAACTGTTTTGCCTTTGCCTGCAAAACTTCAATATCGGGAAGTTGCAAAGTCTCTTTTAATAAGACTTGCGATTCATCCATAAGTTCATTGGATTCATCCCGTAGCCTGAAAGATTCTGCAATTAAATTATGTATTTGAATTTTAATAACAGGTGAAGGGTTCGGAATAGGAATATTATTTAAGTGTTCCGGTTCTATATGGCTTATTACAGCTCCATAATTATTTGTCTCTATCAGTAATCTGCCTATTTTTGATTTTAAATAGGCATAAATATAACCTGGATATTCTTTCGTTTCGATTCGGATAATGTCATCTGATAATGATTTGTTTTCAAGCGTTTTAGTTACATAAGAAACAACACCGACTGTTCCTGAACGGGTTAATAATATTTGACCATAATTAACTCTTGTGCTTTCAATATCAATATTTGTTTCGGAAGAAATAAATTTAACTGCTTTGGGATAAATTTCTGTTATTTGAGAGGGTAAAATAAACGGAATGCCATTTTTTTTATCAACATAAATTCGCTTAAACCTGCTTAAGTAAAATGCGTCCTTGATAAATTCATTTCCCAAAGGAACAATATCCCATTTACATTTTTCCAAATCCTTCCTTGCCTGCCTACCTTCAATGCCGTAAACACTTGCCTCCAAACGATGGTCTTTTTCAACAATCTCCTGAACAGAAATCGATGTCCATTTAAAAGGCGGTACTATCTCCTTGCGTGTTTCACCAGGCAAGCTTGCCGGTTTTAATGCCGAATCTACCACGACAATCCTTCCTGTTTTTTCCACTGTGCAAATACAGCAGGAACTTCACGGCTCTGATCATCAATCAATCGAACTTTTCTTTCTGCTTTAACGGTTACATCGCCATCAGCAGTTGTGTCTGTTTCAAAAATATTTGATCCTTCAGGTACCCATAATTCATTACCTTGTTCGTCACGTTTAAAAAGTGTATTCCCCCTTTTGTCATGACCGATTTTTTCCACCATTGCCATAAAAATATTATATGGTTTGATTTTTCCTGTTTTCTGTTCGGCTTCTGTTTCTTTTTTTGTTTTTTTCTGGACGATTAAAACCGATGTCTGCGTGCCGTTTCGTGGTTGAAAGGTGTCAACATGTAAATCAACGCTTGCAACTATTCTTGTTCTTTCTATCAGCCATTGCCTAATATATCCCAAACCCGGATTGCCCAAAATAGAGTCCGGCAACACAATTGCCAGCCGCCCTCCGGGTTTTAAAAACTGAAGACAACGCTCTATAAACAATTGCTCCGGCGGTACCGAGGATTGGAAATCAGAGGAAATTGTCCATCCAGAACCTTTATGAATTTTTTGCTGTTCATTTCTCCATATATAACCAAGACTGAATTGTTCAAGGAGATGGCTGTCTTTTATCGGTATTTTACTCCCAAAAGGCGGATTGGTTACAATGACATCAAAAAATTCAATGGTTTTGTGATTTATGATATTGCTTGAATCTATATTCAAGGCTTTGGCTAACTGCTTCTTTAGTGTTCCAGACCATTCATGCGGCGGCAAAAGCGAATCATTCCGGTAAATATTACCGCTGCCGTCATTGTTCATAACCATATTCATTTTTGTGGCTTTGACCAAATCAGGATTTATATCAAAGCCAAAAAAATTTGATGCTGCAATTTCTTTAATCCTGTCTCTGACAATGTTTTTTTCGTATTCTGACCATTGTTTTTCAGGTTTTCCGAAGTCCTTTTCAATTTCTAATTTTAACTGTTCAATGACATGATTCATTGCCATGACAAGAAAACCGCCTGTGCCGCATGACGTGTCGCAAACCTTTTCATCCGGTTTGGGGTTTATCATTTCAACTGCCATCCTCATAATATTTCTTGGCGTGAAAAATTCTCCTCTGTCTCCTCTTAAGTTGGCGCCTACCAATTCTTCATAAGCCTTTCCTTTCACATCGACATGGGTTTCAAGCAAACTGTATAGTTGAAGTTCAGATACAATCCATGCCAAAGAACGGGGCTGTAATTTGATTTTATCGTTTGATTCAAATATTTGCGGATACTGTTTTTTAACCCTTTCAAATATTTTTGCGATTCGGTTTTTGACTGTCAATTGACCATCAGGGTTAGAACGTTCTTTCGATGTTGCATAAAATTCAATGGGTTTCCCAACGTTCTGTTCATCAATCGTCTTACAAAATATAAGTTTTAGCAGTTCAAAAAATGCCGGTTGTTTTTGAAGCCCGTCGGTAGCATAGATATGATTATGACAAGTTTTAAAAACCATCAGCAAATTGTCTTCATATGCTTTTTTGAGTTTGTTACGCTTTGGTCTGTCAATATCTTCCAATGAACCATCAGCAGGTGGAATATCGTTATATTCATGAAATTCATATTTCCCTTGAATTTTTACTTTTCTTAAAACTTCCTTATATTTCCCATTTGTCCACATCCCCCATTCGCTATTGGGACATGCGCTCATATATGATTTTAATTGTTCAACTCCGTCTTTTTTGTTCTTTGGCTCTACTTTTTCATTTTTACATTCAACAATAAGCCAAACATAATCTTGGGTCAGTTCAGTACTGTCTTTTGGAAAAACGACAATATCTGCACGGGGACGACTGGAACCGAGTTTAAGACCAAATTCTATTTTAATATGCTCTGGCCTGTATTTATGTTCATTGATTAATCTTTTCTCAATGGTCTGGCGTACATATTCTTCCGGCGTATCCTTACGGAATTTCCCATCGATGTAATCGCAAATTTCACCATCTGGAACTTTAATTATTTTTCTATCTGGTCTTGCACTCATGTTTTTATCTTTTTATTCGATAGTTTGATTGAACCGCTAACAGATTAACTAGCGGTCTCGCCCTTTGGGTCCGCTGGATTTAAAGGTTGGGTGGGGCCACGCAGCCAATCACTGAACTTAGGAGTCATTCTGTAGACTGGCGAGTCTTTCGGCGTAATGTCGATGACGGCGCCCATTTCTTCTAACCAATCCATCTGAAGTAGAAGATTCGTATGCTCGCTCTCAAAATACTCGAACCGAGGTTTTGTATGTCCAAAACTGACATTCCGATTAGGCAAGAGCACGAACTCCCGAATAAGTCTTGTTTTATCTCCGCGAATATCTGTCCGCATCTCGGCTATCAAGTCCGGCATTAGCCTCTCTGCCTCAATAAAGACTCCTTCGGATTCTGTAACCGGTGATCGCCGTTGCTCGAGGGCTCTGGCCGCTGCGGCCTCTGCATCAGATTTCCATTCCCGCAGTTTTTCGACTGTGTAGCGCGATTGGTCACTGTCAACAAGCTTTGCGCATGTTTGGCATAACCAGATTCCGTTGCCGAAAGAACCTCGCTCATTCGACGATAGTGAAGCGTCATAACGAGGGCCACCAAGAGATGCGGCGGTGATATGAGCAGCGACGCCAATATTGACAGTGCCGGATAGAGCCGACTGTGGGCCGCTTGTAGGTTGTCTGCAACCAGGATTGGAGCACAGAAAGCCGACTCGTTTTGCCAGTTCTTCTTTTATGCCAACCGTAAATTCGTCTCGCATTTTTCACCTCCGGATATTACCCAACAAATTATTAAATAATTCCGGCAAACATACAAAAATGAATATTAACCGCCAAAATAAACATGGGGGGTTTTAGTTAAGAGGTTTCTCTGTAAACATTACATGATATGTCCTAGAGATTTTCATGTCTATGATTAAACCGAAGAATCCTAAAATTTCTAACATTTCTGAATGGCGGCCGCTGGTGGCGCACCAAGGTCAGCGAACGCGTAAAGCTTGGACAAACCTTAAGATGCCCAGGGGATCGGAGCTAAATGACTGCGGTCCCCTGGGTCTGGAAAACGATCTATTCTGTTTTGTTTATACTGAATTCTCGTCCGGGACTATTGGAATATATTCATAGCGATGATACCGGGTCCCTCGGGCAATCTTCTGTTTGCCCGTCCTGAACCATCCGAAAAATTCCAGTGCATCGGCCTCGCGGCTCATAATCATACCCAGTTGATTGATGTTTTTGTAAAACCTTGGAAAGTGATTCTCTTGTCTGATGAGCTGGAACGCATGATCTAATTGCGTGGTGGTACATTGCAGATAATGATGCCCATCCGGTGTTTTGCCTACCTCTACGTCAAAGACCGCTGCATATGGAAACATGAGTTTGCGCAGATATTCAGAGATGATGGGGGCAAGCTCTGAGGCCGTGGGATCTTTGAGAACCTCGACTTCTTCCACCAGGTCCTCTACGGACATGCCTGTGAAAAAATGGAGTGTCCTCAAGGCGGCCTTAGTCCTGATCGGGTCTTTGGAATCAATTTTTGCCACGATCCCGGCCGCGCCGGTCATGAGCTGCGCGATATTTCCCCGAGGCGCTGCGGTCAAAGGCTTTGTCTCAAAATACCGGTTCACTAATTGACGCTGGATCTTCCAGGCAAGATCGTCATTAAACGACTTCACCAGCATGAGATAACCGGTCCGGGTGAGGAAAGTCATGTCGCCGGTGCGACCGCCTTTTTGACCGTCCGTTTTACGGACGATCAAAGTATCACGATCTTTACCCTTCGTGTTACCTTCCTCGGAATGAAGGGACGTCTTATGACACTTCATTCTGGAATGGTCGTATGAAAAACATACGTTCATTCCTAATCTCGACCACTCCTCATAAGGAGCTACAAAATAGTCCTGCTCTTCAATAAAGCGGTCTTTGTTACGGTGAAAAGTTTTCCGGGCCGTATCTTTGGGCCGCTGGTGTAGGTCGTCTATCATGGGCATGGTGATTACAGGCTGTTGCCTGTACTCGATCTTTTCAATTTCTTTTCCGTTAATTACAACAACGTCAGTCATTTATAAACTCCTTTTGGTTTCAGAATAGGCATAAAAAAGCGCCGAGCGCTACTGCAGCCCAAAAGGATGCTGCCCGGGCCTCGCGGTAACCGGGACACTCGACGCAATCGAAAAGACGCCTGAAATAAAAAACCCCCTTTGCGTGCCGTAGATTCGGCAACCACAGGCCGGGGACAGCCCCTTTTGGTGACAGTATCTATATGTATAGACTTTTTCGGCCATGCTGGCAAGCCGGTCCTGATGTTTTTGTAATAAAATTATTGGATTATCCTTTTATTTTCAGGCTTTATTCACTATCCGCCGAATTTGCGTCTCACTCAACTCAAATCGCAGGGCCAGTTTCTGGGTATTGGTGCCGTTGAAGAGGTTGCGGATTTTCAGGTCACGGTCCTGGCGGTGTAGCGCCTTCCACGATGGTATGGTGATCCGAAGGCCGCCCATCTCATTTATAATCAGTTTTATGCATTCCTGGGCTACGGGCTGCTCAAAACGCTGATTGATCTGGCGGAATAAATTAAACACTATATTTTGGCCTGAAAATCTCGCGTCCATCGCGTTTTGGCTCCTCTGCAACCTCTAATTCCTTCCAGCGGCGGTCTGGAATCGCTGTCTTGTTGATGACCTTTTCGGAAATAGCGATATATCGCCTGGTGGTCTTGGGATCCGAGTGGCCCATAAGAATCATGATTTCCATTATGTCCACCTTTTCCAGGGGATAGCCGCAACGCGGGCAGCGGTCCCGGCCGGTGTCATA
>JAGYOX010000154.1 GCA_018399235.1 Desulfobacterales bacterium
GATTTGCTCAGCGGCCCGCCAGGTTTCCATTCGAAAATTAACACCCTGTACGCGTCCCTTGATGATGGCACGCACTCTTTTTTTGTTTTCCATAGTAATTAACCCCTGTATTATAAAAGCTTAAACACCCTCTAAGGAACTTCAAGGTAAAAGGTGAAAGGTACAAGGTTTAAGGTTTAAGGTATAGGGTATAAGGTTAAAAAAATCAAAAGCTTAGTGCCTCAGTGCCTTAGTGCCTTAGTGCCTTTAACCTATCGCAAAAGTTACTGCAAAGCTCGGTCCCGGGCTTCGGCCGGGGGGGGGGGTTACTTCTAAGCTCTTTCTCCGCCGCAGATAAAAGCTTACGAAACAAGCGCCTTGAATTCCGGTTCTGTTAAAATCGCAACTCCAAGATCGCGGGCCTTATCCATTTTTGACCCAGGTGATTCACCGGCAACAACATAGTCGGTTTTACTGCTCACAGAGCCGGTTACCCTACCCCCAGCCGCTTCAATCAGCTGTTTGGCCTCATCTCGGCTCATGGTCTCAAGCTTGCCGGTCAGGACAAACGTACGGCCCATCAGCTGATCGTTACGGGGCGTTTCAGGCGCAGACGCGATCAGGACCCCGGCTTCAAACATCGCCTGGATGGTCTTGAGGTTTTCCTCACGGCTGAAAAATTCCGCAATACTTGTCGCTACCACAGGCCCGATGCCCTCGATTGCTTCAAGATCCTCCTTTGTCGCTTTTGACAGTGCATCCAAATCCCTGTATCCGGCGGCAAGAATGTTGGCGGTATGCTGGCCCACATGGCGGATACCGATGGCATAAAGAAATCTGGAAAGGGAAACCCTCTTGGCCGCCTCGATTTCATTGATCAGGTTCTCTGCTGATTTATCCCCCATCCGCTCCAGTTGGCGTAGCCCTTCCCAGGACAACTTGAAAATATCCGCATACGAGTCCACATAGTTTTTTTCGACCAGCTGATCGATCAATTTATCGCCCAATCCATCAATATCAAAGGCTGCCTTGGAAGCCAGATGCTTTATGTTTGCCTTTAGCTGGGCTGGACAGGCCACATTGATGCACCGGCTTATCGCTTCTTCGTCTCGGACCGCTCTGGCTCCGCATACCGGACAGGTTTTGGGCATTTCAAAAGAAACTTCCGATCCGTCCCGGACTGAGGAAATGACCTTTACGACTTCCGGGATCACATCCCCTGCGCGTTGCACAAATACCTGGTCTCCGATGCGGACGTCCTTTTTTTTTACCTCATCCTCATTGTGCAGCGTGGCCCTACTGACGGTGACACCCCCGACATTAACCGGCTCCAAATGGGCGACGGGCGTGAGCGCGCCGGTCCGCCCCACCTGGACCCGAATATCAAGTACCCGTGTTCTTTCCTGAAGCGCCTCAAACTTAATCGCAATGGCCCATCTCGGGCGTTTTGAGGTGGTGCCGAGCTCTTGTTGATAGGACAGCCGGTCCACCTTCACCACCATCCCGTCAATCTCGTAAGAAAGCGAAAGGCGTTTTTCGTTTAAATATTTATAATACTCGAGAATCCGGGAAAGAGGGATTTGATAACGGATTAGGGGGTTGATGCGAAACCCGAACCCTTTCAATCGGCGAAGTACTTCGGCATGAGAATCGAAGGCGGTAAGTTCCGGAGCAGTGCCCACACCGTAAATATAAATTTCAAGTGGACGCTGTGCCGTAATCCGGGAATCAAGCTGGCGAAGCGAGCCGGCTGCGGCATTTCTCGGGTTGGCGAACAAGGGTTGATTCTCAGATAGCCGGCGCCTGTTAAGGGCTTCAAAGTTGGCCTTTGAGATAAAAACCTCCCCTCTTGCCTCAAGCAAAGCCGGCAGCTTTTGATCGCCTGATGAATTAATAACCAGCGGTACCGAAGAGATGGTTTTAATATTGGGGGTGATGACTTCACCAACCTCGCCGTCACCGCGTGTTGATGCCATTGCCAGCCGGCCGTTTTCATATACAAGTTCCACGGCCACCCCATCCAGCTTGGGTTCTGCAGTATACAGGATATTTTCATCTATAGCGAGCGAACGCCTGATGCGCTTGTCAAACTCGATGATCTCTTCATCCGTAAACCCCTTATCAAGGCTCAGCATGGGAATGGAATGATTCACCGTATCGAATTTATCGAGCGGTTCAGAACCCACGCGGGCGGTGGGGGAATCCGGCCGGGCAAGCTCGGGATAGGCTTGCTCAAGGGAAATTAACTCCTGCATCATCCGATCATACTCGGCATCTGATATTTCCGGATCATCCAGAACAAAATACCGATAGTTGTGCCGATGCAGTTCTTTGCGCAAGAATGCGGCTCGTTCTTCAATTTTCGAATCAACGCCGCTTGCCATCACAGGCGCTCCTTCTATTCAAAAATGCCGGGCAACAGTTGACAAAGCTGATGTCTAACGTTTTTAAAACCCTTATCTGAAAACCCCGGCTTCCATTCCCCCCCGGATAAAAGATCTGATACGACCAGCAAGCACCCGAGAATAGCCGATCGGTGATGTGCAACGGTAAACAGGGCGGAAGCCTCCATTTCCACCGCCAGCACCCCTTGGGTCTGGTAATGGGCTATTTTTTCGGGTGTTTCATTAAAAAGCGCATCCGTGGTCCAAATGGCCCCGGCATGGATTTTCACCGGGTCAATGTCAATAACGGATCTCAGCCTTTGCTGAAGGCCGTTATCCGGCAGAGACATCTCTGCGTTACTTGAAAGATAACACCTTGAGGTGCCTTCATCAATCATTGCCTCAGAAGGGATAATGATATCGCCGATATTTACATGGCACGCCACGGCGCCGCACCAGCCATAGTAGATAATTTCCCCGGCTCCCCAGGCAATAAGATTTTCAAGCAAGGCCGCCGCATAGGGCGCACCCATAAACGGACCGATCACTGCCAAATCATCGCGCAGATACAATTGGCTCATCAGCACTTTTCGGGATGTAGCCGCTTCAAGGTTTAACCCTTTTCGGATTACCGCCAGATCAGCGGGATGGCTGACCATCAGCGCATGGAACCCGGAGGCCATGCCTTCAGGCGCACTAAGCGGGTTTATTACACCTTTGGTTTTATTCATAAATGGACGGCCAAAAAGTAATGATGACTTACAGCCGCTTACTTATTCGGATCCACCAGACCGGTCAGATTATCCTTTACTTCGTCAATTAGGTCATAAAGCCACATGACATCTTCAATTGACAGCCGGCCCGCTTTTGCCGGGCGGCCTTCGGTACCATCTTTTTTCATTAAAATTCGGGGACCGATCTGAAGTTTGGGTTCGCCTTCCCCGTATTGATTGATCGATATATGAAGACCGGTTTCCTCGTTCTTCCATTGTTTGATGATTTTGTCCTTTTCCGGGTCATAGCCGGCCATAAAATTCTTCCTCCGTCTGTTCTGATGTCTATGTTGAGATCCTGGAAAAGTCCGCTAATAATGCAAACAGTCGGGATATCTGGTTTAAGAGCGCCAAACGATTCCTGCGGAGTGCAGCATCATCGGTCATTACCAGCACATCATCAAAAAACCGATCCACAGGGGTCCGCAATGTCGATACTGCAGTAAAGGCCTCATCGATTTTCCCTTCCTTCAATAACTGCGTAACCTGTTCCCGGATCGAGTCGAACATATTAAACAACGTCTTTTCCGCCTCATATTCGAATAGTGCCGGATCAACCGGCACTATTCCCGTATCGGCTGGATCTGCTTTTCGGATAATATTCACCACGCGTTTAAATCCAATGGCAAGGGTGCTGAATTCTGGCTCTTTTTTCAACCGTTCGAGTGATTGGGCTTTCTTAGCAATGATCGGCAAGGTGTCTGATTCGGAAACAGCGATAACTGCCGCAACAGCATCCTTGCTTATACCTTCTGATTCCAGAATATGGGCCAAGCGCTGCATTAAAAATGCCACAACCTGACTGGATGCTTCTTCAGAAGTGGTATGGGGCTTGATGTCATTAAAAGTCGAAAGGCTCATCTGAATCAATTCATTTATGGCAAGCGCAAACCCTCTTTCAATAATAATCTGGAGCAACCCTATGCCCTGCCTTCTCAAGGCATAAGGGTCAGAGGCGCCCGAAGGAGTCAACCCGATTAGAAAACACCCGCAGATGGTATCGATTTTTTCGGCAATACTAAGAAGGGCCCCGGGAACCGTTTCCGGAAGCGGCCCGCCGGAATAGATGGGCCGGTAATGCTCTTCTATAGCCTGGGCAGACATTTCCGCATCACCCGCGGATTGAGCATATATACGCCCCATAATTCCCTGCAGTTTGGGAAACTCATTCACCATCTGGGATACCAGATCGGACTTGCTAAGCAAAGCGGCCCGGTCCAGATATCCGGCCGTTTCACTATCGAGCTGTAAATAATCGGCAAGTTTTTTGGAAACGGTTCTGACCCGGTTGACCTTGTCATAAACAGAGCCAAGATTCGCCTGAAACAGAACACTTTTAAGTTTTTTGGTCATCCCCTCAAGCGAAACCTTAAGATCGGTCTTAAAAAAGAACCGTGCATCCTCCAAACGGGCTTTAAGCACCCGTTCGTGACCGCGTTTAACAAGATCCATATCTTTTGCCAGCGTGTTATTGACCGCCAGGAAGTACGGCATCATCCGGTTATCCGGGGCCACAACGGCAAAATATCGTTGATGCTCCCGCATGGCGGTAATCAATACTTCGCGGGGAAGTTCCAGGAAGTGATCCTCAAAGGTACCCAGAATCGTTGCCGGGTATTCGATCAATTGCGTTACTATATCCACAAGCTCAGCGTCAGGCAGCACTCTGCCATTGATGCGCTTAACGGCTTCCGCCATCTGCTGTTTCATAAGCTCGCGGCGCTGATGGATATCGGCTATCACCCAGGCATCCTGAAGCGCCGGTAAATACTGCCCGGAGTTCGAAAGTTTGATTTTTTTAGGATGAAGAAACCGATGCCCAAAAGTGTAGCGATTGCTTTTAATATCGCCGACGGCAAACGATACCGCCTGATCTCCGAGGAGCGCCAGGATCGAATGAATCGGACGGGCAAATTCGATGGTCAGGTTCGACCACCGCATGGTCTTGGGGAAAGGAATGGACAAAATGAGGGCTGGAAGTGAATTCTTCAGAATGACTCGGGTGGCCTGCCCGGGATCGGTTTTTCGTGCAACAACGTATCTGCCTTTTTCGGTTTCCGCCACGGACAACCGGTTAACAGAAATCCCGTTTTTTTCTGCGAATTTTTTCGCGGCCATTGTGGGCAAGCCGTGTTCGTCAAAGGCAATCTGGGCCGGCGGTCCCATGAATTCCCGGGATTGGGTTTTCTGTCTTTCGGCAACATCATCTACCATTACCGCAAGCCGGCGCGGGGTGCCGAATACGCGGGTTTCTCCGTAATCTATCCTGTTTTGATCCAGATGTTGAATCAAACTATCGGCAAACGCGTTCAATGCCGGCTCAATATATCCCGCAGGGATCTCCTCTGTACCAATTTCAATCAACAACTGGGGCATAATTACCTCTAATCAAATAAAACCGCAAAAGTCTACCGCCCAGCAGCCATTAACGGATGGCCCATAGCCTCTCGCTGACGGATGTAAACCTCGGCGCACAGCCTTGCAAGCTGGCGGATCCGGGCAATATAACCGGTGCGCTCTGTTACGCTGATCGCGCCCCGGGCATCCAGCAGGTTAAACACATGAGAGCATTTAAGGCAGTATTCATAGGCGGGTATTACCATGCCATTCTTGATGATGCCGCGGGATTCGGCTTCAAACCTGTCGAAGAAATCAAAGAGCATCTCCACATCGGCAGTTTCAAAATTATATGTGGATTGCTCCACCTCCTCCTGGTGGTGAATGTCCCCGTAATTCAAATGATCATTCCATTTCAAATCGAACACATTGTCCACCCCCTGCAGATACATGCAGATCCTCTCAAGCCCGTAGGTAATCTCAACCGATACCGGATAGACCTCTATGCTGCCGGCAATTTGGAAATAAGTAAACTGGGAGATTTCCATACCGTCAAGCCAGACTTCCCATCCCAGGCCGGCCGCCCCGAGCGTTGGAGATTCCCAGTCATCCTCGATAAACCGGATATCGTGTTCAAGGGCGTTAATGCCTAGTTTCTTGAGGCTCTGAAGGTACAGGGTTTGGACATCAAGCGGAGACGGCTTGAGGACAACCTGAAACTGATAATAATGCTGAAGGCGATATGGGTTCTGACCATACCTGCCGTCCGTCGGCCGCCTCGATGGTTGTACATAGGCGACGTTCCATGGTTCCGGCCCAAGCGCTTTCAATAGGGTGGCCGGATGAAAAGTGCCGGCACCGACTTCCAGATCATAAGGCTGTTCGATTATACATCCCTTACGTGCCCAGAAATTCTGTAAAGAAAGGATAACTCTCTGAAACTTCATTCGCAGTTGCCACCTGTATGTTTAATATCTAGCTTCTAAGTAACTTAACGGTTTAAGGTTTAGGGTATTGGGTATTAGGTT
>JAGYOX010000155.1 GCA_018399235.1 Desulfobacterales bacterium
GGTGGCAGCGGTCAAATATTACGGCCAAGCGTTTATGGAGGCCATCCGGCGCCGACTATTGCCGAAATTTGCAACGGGTGGGCCAGTTAGCGCTGTGGCAGCGGTCAAATATTACGGCCAAGCGTTTATGGAGGCCATCCGGCGCCGACTATTGCCGAAATTTGCAACGGGTGGGCCAGTTAGCGCTGTGGATGTACCTCGTAAACCTGACATTTGGGACGGGCGGCCGTTAGAACAGCTTTTAAAATTGGAAACATGGGATTTTTTCCCTCATTACAGCGGAGGGGGGGGGCCTGTTGAGGAAGATCCACCATACATGAAGGCTGTGGAATATATAAGAAAAGAGGCGCGGGATATACTTGAAAATGAAAAATTATCGAAACCTTATCGCGATGCTGTCTGGGGCGCCTTAAATAATCTATCAGAAAATAATGATGTAAAACCAAGAGACTATGTAGCCGCGATTAATAATATAGCCGCGGCCTTTAGTTCGCTTTCTATGGATTCAAAGAACTTTTGGAATAAAGGGTGGCTTTGGGAATTCCGTAAAGATGCAATGGAGGCTTTCGATAAAAAATTTTTTGGGGAGTCTTACGGGACCGGCGGCTCTGTCTCCGGGCCCTCCCATGCGGCCGGCGGCGTGCCAATTGAGGTTGAAGGCGGCGAATATATCGAACCCCGCCCGGCGGTCAAAAAATACGGCACTATGATTTTTGAGGGGTTGCGGCAACTTAAGATAGACAAATCCGCTGTTGACTGGCTGCTTTCCGGCGGACGGCAGGTGATGGGCAAGGGCGGGATCGTTCATCAATCCATCCAGGCGGCCGCGCCTAAAATCGCCATGCCTCGGACCCAGCCCAGGCTCGTTTATGCCGAAGGCGGGGCGGTACCATCCGCGTCGGCAGGCAGCCAGGTTGAAAAGGTCCACCGCGTCCGGTTCGATTTCGGCCGCGGCAAATCCATTGAGGGGGATTTTACGCCGGCCGGCGCCCAAGCCCTACTCCGGGAGTTTGAGGCGGCAAAATTACGAAGCAATTAAAAGGATAAGCTATGGCCGATATTACCGACTCTGATGTAAAAATTTATAAATCCGCAAACCAGACTGATACGGATGACGGCGGCGGGCGGATGTCCTCTGATGTGATCGTTTCCGGGGTTGTTAATAATTTATTCCCAAATATAAGCAGAATCGACCGTTTAAATGGCAGAATCCAGTTAAAAAAAGTTTATCAGAAAATCGACTCTGCCAATACGGCCGTTTATTCCGGCGCGCATTTAATCATAAGGGATATTCCCTTAGATGAGAATGTTTCTCTGCTATTGTTCCCGACGGACGACCATAACGACCACCTGCCGGATATTGTTTCCGAAATTGAAGATTATTACCATGCCACCGTCCCGGCGGGCAATGCGGGTTTAGAGTATGCGGTTGATATCGGGGGCCGCCAGCTTGTATTTAAAATCCGTCATTATGAATACACGCCTAAATATGACAAAGACGGCAAGCTGGTTTATCTAAAAAAAATAGACGCTAAATATGCGCTAAATATCACGGTTGGCGAGCTTTGCATCCTGGATAACGGCGCGAACACGGAATACATTCATATCCAGCAGATGGAGCGGGTGACGGAAACCTTAGATGATAGTGATGACAAGCATTACTATATTGTCGAATATGTAATCGTTACCATCTCCGCCGGGCTGCTCAATGCGTTCGATGCCGGTGTGGTGCCGCAACGGACCGCAAAAAACAATTCCTGGCAATGTTTTGGCGCCGCCTTATTGAGCGAGGCGGCTACAGAGGGAGATACAGACATCGTATTAGCGTCTGCAAAGTCCCGCCTGGCGCCTGTGATTGAGCGAAACATTGAAATTTCGGACCAGGCGTTTTTTGGGCCGCCGACGATGGTTAACGATGTCTCTGTCGGGGCCGACGGGATTGAATGGACAATAGAGCAGGCCGAACAGATTAACGTATCTGAGTCTGAGCCTGCAATCTCCGGAAAAACGTCCTATACCCATGTTTTAGAGAGCAAACCGCTAGAAGAATCAACCTTAGAAATATGGTACCGGTCGAATTTGGGCTGGTATGTGATTACCGAATCCGAAGGGACACTATCCGGCGACGGTTCCGGGTCGGTATCCAGCGATGGAATTGTCACATTTACTCTGAACCAACCCGCTGACCAGGATACGCATATCCTGTTTTATTATTCCCGGGGACATTCGCTGGCCGAACATACCGACGTTGACCTGGTATCGCCGGATATCGTTTATAACCAGGCCCAATTTGCGATTGCGGCGGAAACAGACACGGCTACCGGAACGATTGAGGCCGCGCCGGTCCAAGCGGGTTATGTCAAGCTTTATATTGATGAAGGCCAGGGGGCCGGCTTTGTTGAGTTTGGGACCGATTCCGGCGCCGGCGTGATTACCGGAGACAACATAGAGGCAGGGACAATTGACTATTTTACCGGTGAATGGTCAATTACGTTGAATAGTCCATATACACATGGAATAGTTCTGAAGTTCGAATTTATCCCTTTGACGTTTCACGCACAGAACGAATCACAAAGTTTAGAAACCAATTTAATAGGTCAAACGTCTGGCGCCGCATCGTTCAGCCTTTCACATTCACCTGTCCAGGCCGATTCTATAGCTATTGTTATTAAGGAGTTAGGGTGGACCTGGCAATCTATTCCTTTATCTGATGATGGATCGGGCAATCTGTCAGGTTCGTCTGACGATGGCGAAGCGACCGGTTCTATTAACTATAAAACTGGCTACTGCTTGGTTTCTTTTACATTTAATCACAGCATTTCCCGCCGTTATCCGCCGTCGATAGAGGCAAATTACTATTCTTATTCGGACGTTGTTTTCTCTCAAGAGAGCCTACCGTACAAGTTCACAATCGACCGGGGCGATGCTTTAGCCGATTCCCTGTTAATCAAATACTACACTGAAGAAGTTGACCAGCCCTGGTATGCCCGGTCTGTTGGCGGGGTTTTACAGCTACAGGCCAGCATGGAGGGTTGGGCCGCGGGGACGGTTTTTAGCGATTTAACCTCGTCAACAAACTTTCAGAAACCCTATTTTATAAACGGTCAATGGGTGCTTTCCAGTTGCGCGGCTCCCGATCTTAGTACCGGTGCTCAGTTTAAATTATTTGTTTCCATTCAAGGGATGGAATGGACGAGTTTTACCCACGATATTCCGTCGGAATCTAAGATGCTTCATTTTGCAGCCAAAGAATCCGGTCCGGTTTATGTAGCAGTCGGTGGAGCTAGGGGCGCAACCGAGTCAAATGTTTTTGTTTCTAATAATTTGTCTAACTGGACAGGCCAGGTTGTAGGTGTGGATGGGGAGGACGTCTTTACCGGCGTTGTTTATGTCCCCTCTTTGGATATGTTTATCGCCATGACTGCGGAAAAGGTTTTTACCTCTGCTGACGAAGGGGCAACGTGGACCGAACAGACTTCACAGATCAGCGTGGATATATCGGCCATTATATATGCGGATTTTGGCAATGGCGACGTAATTTTGATCTTCGGTAGTGATAATAAGGTCCAGTATTCCACCGACGGAGTAAATTGGACGCTTAAACAGAGTTATTTGACCGGGACGACGGTCGGAGCCGCGATGATAAATGCCAATGGGCAGATAACTGTTTTTGCAATAAACAGCGCGGGAGCTGTCTCCAAAACTATCGACGGGGAAAATTTTGAACTTCTTGACGCTGGCTTGAACGGAACGCCAACTTCCTTGGCCTCAGATGGCGTATTTAATTTGGTGGCCGCCTTGGATGATGGCACTATTGATATATCAAATGATTACGGCAAAATATGGAATAACCAGGCAATGGACGCCATTGACGGGGCGGTTGGTTATTATGCGGCGTTTGGCGGTGAAAGATGGTTGTATCTGTCCTTTACCAGTGATGATGCAATGGCCGCCACCCTGCCTTGCAACATTATGACCGATGGCCAGGGCGATCCTATCAAAACCGTCGGCATGTTTGACCCGGACACCGGCACCGGCGAAATCAACGCCGGTGACCTGCCAGTATCCGCCCAGGCGCGGTATTTTTTAACCCCGCGGCGGGTATCTGATTTTGTGGTGTTTTCCTGGGGTGCAACGCCGATTAGAGAAAATACGTTTACCGCTTTTGGGCGAACTTATACCGGCGCCTGGCTGATGCTGTCTGAAAACCCAGAGGCTTTGGGAACGCTGACCGGCGACGGCTCCGGCACAATTGATAAGGAATCAGGGGTTGCCATTCTGTCATTTTCCTTCCCAGTCCGCCCGGAATCCCTGCGCCTGTCTTATAACTATGGCCTGATTTATAAGCCCGAATACGAAGAGATCAATACACGGGGTCTGCCGCTTGACGGGTTGGTCCCGGTTGTCCAGGGCGGGGATACGGCGGTTCTCGTTGAAATGGCCCGGTCTCGTTTAACGGCCGGCATTTCAGACGTGGAACTGGCCATTGATGTAGAAAATGGCTCTATTTTTCCGGACCGGGAGATTACAGTAAAAATTGATGACGAGGAAATTACCGGCACTATGACCGGCAATACGTTTTCCGTGGCCGGCCGCGGGGCTAATTCCACCACTGCGGCAAGCCATGACGAAAACGCTGTGATGGAGCTGATTTCCCGGCGCGAGGAAATGTTGCCAATTCTACAGGTAGCCGGTAACCGGGTCGTAACGCCCAATCCCCTGGCGTATGATTATAAGGCCGGCGGGGCGCTGCTGACCACGGCGATAGTCAAGGGGGATACATTCGCTCGGGAAACCGATCATCATACCCAGGTTAGTTGGGACGGGTCCACCTGGGAGGATTCTGAGGATTATACCGGCGATCCTGCCGATGGTACCTATAATTTCACAGACTATCCATTGGAGCTGACGAATCAGGGAGCGACTACGGAAAGATGGCTCTTGGAGGTGGTTTCTTTGTCGCCGCTTAAAGTGGATATTCGGGGTGAATATCTGGGTGTGATCGCAACAGATCAGGACACGTCATCCGATATCGCGCCCAACAATCCGAATACCGGCGCGCCTTATTTTACGATTAAAGCCGTCGGCTGGGGGGCTGGATGGCAGGTCGGCAATATTTTACGATTCAACACGGTCATGGCCGGCGGTCCGGCATGGGCTTGCCGGGTAATTAATGCCAGGGCATCGGATATTCAGGATGATTACGGGACACTTCAATCACGTGGCGACGTTGCGGTTTAAGGGGGTTTAGATGTCGGATTTTTGTTTGACTGCTGAAAATGCGGCCTTGGATCATATCCACGGTACGCCCTACACGCCGGCCAGTGCGCTATACCTGGCCCTGTCCGTGGCGTTTTCGGTGGTGAATTCCAGTTACCAATGGACTGCATCCGCGAACGGTACCGCGGAATATTTTTTAGAACCGGCTGGTGGGGGAGATCCCGGAATTCCGGACCCGGAAATTATGCTGGAAAACGGCTCTAATATGTCCCGGGGGACCGCTGGAAGCCTGACAGCCGGACAGTTCGATTATGCGGAAAATGACGATCAGGGTGGTCCCCGGATTTATGTGCGCCTGTTCGATGACGCGGACCCGGACACAAAAGCGGACGGATATTTAAAGGCCGGCGGAAACCCCGGAAACGACGGCAGCGATTTAAACGAACCTGGCGATACTTACGCCCGGCAGGCCATATCTTTTGGCGCGGCCGCTTCACGAAAAGTCACGCAATCAACCGAAGTCGCTTATCCCCAATCTGAAGCCGATTGGGGATATGTTACCCATTGGGCGGTCTGTGATGCGGCCAATGGCGGAAACGTTTTGGCACAAAGCCATTTCGAGAAAGCCTTTTTTATTGCCTCCGGAGTAAAACCTAAGGTTTCATCCGGCGTTATCTGGATCAGTATTTCGGCTACCAGCACCGGCGCGGGGTTTACGGATTTTTGCGCCAATTCTTTGTTGGATTTGATTTTCAGGAATCAGGCGTTTTCAATCGCTGGCGTAAAAATGGCGCTGTTGTCGGCTGTGGCCGATGATACGAATGAAGATATATCAACCGATTGCACTGAAATGACCGGCACCGATTACGCGCGGGTTACTGTCAATCCGGCGGGCGGGGCAAGCCCGGCGTTTAACGCGGCGGCCTCCGGCCAGGTGACGAACGCGGATACGATTTCCTGGGGGTCCCCCGGGGCAAATGATTGGGCAGAACTTGTGGCTTGGGCGTTGGTTACTGATGCGAGCAAGGTGTTGATATATGATAATAATCTAACGAGTTTTCCCCCGACCACGGATGATTCGATTCAGATTGCCGCGGGTGATTATTCGATAACGGTCCAATAGATAGGGGATGTATGGGCATTTATTGGGATCCAAACAAGGTCAAATCCGGGGTTTTTGAGTTATCGAATAATAACAAGG
>JAGYOX010000156.1 GCA_018399235.1 Desulfobacterales bacterium
ACAAAAACCTGATTCGAGATATGGATACGGTGATCACAAAAACCGGTACATGCAATATCCGATCCGGCCCCGGAACCAATCATGATTTGAGTTTCCAATCGCAAAAAGGGGTTCCCTTCAAGGTGCTCAAGCGCAAAGGCCAGTGGATCCAAATCATGCATGCGGATGGGGACTCGGGTTGGATTCATCAAAAATTGGTATGGTGAACAGTATAAGGGGTAGGGTGTAGGGTATAGGATGTACGGTATAAGGTGCAAGGTAAAAGGTGTTGGGTATTAGGTTAGGAGAGATATGAGCGGATTACAATTTCAGAAGGATAAGCAGGTGATTGTGGGCGTCGGGTCGGCGTTGGTGGATATGCTCGCCAGAGAAGACGACGCGTTTCTTGAGGAACTGGGTGTTGAAAAGGGCGGCATGAATCTTGTGGAAAGCGATTATATTGAGCAGTTGGTGGATCAGATCGATAGTCCACCGTATATCGTACCCGGGGGTTCAGCTTGCAACACGGCCATCGGCGTCGGCATGTTGGGCGGTAAAGCCAGGTTCGTGGGAAAACTCGGCCAGGATCAGCTGGGCGATCTGTTTCGTGAGGATCTTAAAAAGAATCATGTGGAACCGCTGCTGTTCGCGTCTGATTTGCCCACCGGCCGGGTGCTTTCCGTGATCACCCCGGATGCCCAGCGATCCATGTTTACCTATCTGGGGGCGGCGGCCGAGTTGAAACCGGATGAAGTCACTGCGGATTGTTTCAAGCACGCTGCTGTCGTGCACGTGGAAGGCTATCTTTTGTTTAACCGCGAGTTGATGTTGGCCACCGTCAAGGCGGCCCGGGCCGCAGGCGCCCGCGTTAGCCTTGATCTGGCAAGTTTTAATGTGGTGGAGGAATCAAAGGACCTGCTCGATCAGATCATCGAGGATTATATTGATATCCTGATTGCCAACGAGGACGAAGCCCGGGCGTATACCGGCGAGACTGATGAAGGAAAGGCGCTTACCGCGCTTTCAAAAAACGTCGAGCTGGCGGTTTTAAAAATCGGCCGCCGGGGCAGCATCGTTAATCATGCAGGAAAAGATATTAAAATCGAGCCACTTGTTTGCCCCAATGCCGTGGATACGACCGGTGCCGGGGACCTTTGGGCCGCCGGTTTTTTATTCGGACTGGTCAGCGGTTATTCCATTGAAAAAAGCGGTGAATTCGCCTCAGCCTGCGGATCCGAGGTCTGCCAGGTAGTCGGCGCCAATATTCCGGAAGATGGCTGGGGGCGGATTCGAAAACTACTATAAATCCATAACCATATGGATCTTTAAACGGAGACAAAATGGCAGAAGATAAAAACAAAGAGACATCCCTTCCCCAACCGGACCAGATCGAAGTTTATGCCAAGCGCATCCTTGAATTCGTGAAGGCCAATCAAAGTGCCATCACCGTTGCTGTAAGCGCGGTGGTGCTGGCGGCGGTGGTTATTTCCGGCGTAATTTATTTTCAAAAACGTGCTGAGGAAAAAGCCCAGGCCATGCTGGGAAAGGCCATCGTCCAAGCGGAAGCCGCCCAGCGCGGCCAGGCGTCGGCAGCCCAATATGCTGGGGTAAAACCCAAATTTGAAGAAATTATCAAGAAGTACGGCTCAACAGCGGCCGGGAAAGCCGCTTTGCTTAAATATGCGGATTTATGTTATCAGACAGGGGATTATGATACGGCCATTGAAATGTATCAGAACGCCCTTGATGTATATAATAATGATGAAGGGGAAATAAAAAGCTTTATTTTAAACGGTTTGGCCTATGCGTATGAAGGCAAGGAAGCCTATGGGCAGGCGGCCGATTATTTTAACCGTATTGTTATGGATAAATCGGCTATAATGAAGGATCAGGCGCTTTTTAACCTGGGCCGGATATACGGGGAAATGGGCAATTCAGAAAAACAGCGCGACGCCTATAACCGGATTGTATCTGATTATCCGGATTCCATGTATTATCACCTGGCCAAGGAAAAACTGGCCGGTTAACCATACGTTTCGCCTTTCCTATGATCTGCCCGCTCAATCTAAACATACTGTCAAACGTATAACTGAAACAGATCCATCCGGTTCTTTGACTTATGGACAATAAAGCCATGCCGGTTACCATCTCCGGCCAGATTGAGCGGGTCACCTATACCAATCCGGAAAACGGCTATACAGTGGCCCGGATGAAAATCCATGGCGAACGCCGAATCGTCACAGTGGTCGGCAACCTCATTGATCCGATCCCTGGTGAAGTAATGGAACTTCAAGGCCGCTGGAGAGTCCATCCCAAATTCGGCGAACAGTTCGAAGTAAAGAGCTATCGCACCACCGTCCCTTCAAGCGTTTCAGGCATTAAAAAATACCTGGGGTCCGGTTTGATCAAAGGCATCGGTCCGGTAATGGCCGGGCGAATTGTGAATCGGTTCGGCAAACAAACCCTGGATATCATCGAGCACTATCCCGAAAAGCTCTCAGAAATCGACGGCATCGGCAAAAAACGGGTGGCCATGATCAAGGCCGCCTGGGATGAGCAGAGGGAAATCCGGGATGTGATGATGTTTTTGCAGTCCCACAACGTTAGCTCCGGCTATGCCATCAAGATATTCAAGCAGTATGGCACCGACTCGATAGAAGTCGTTTCCCGCAACCCCTATCAACTGGCAACCGATATCTTTGGCATCGGATTTTTAACGGCTGACCGGATTGCCCGGGATATCGGATTTGAAAAGGATTCAAGCCTCCGGATTCGCGCCGGTATCCTCTATGTGTTGAACCAAATGGCGGAAGAAGGCCATGTCTATTACCCATATAATGAACTTCTGGAAAAATGCGGGGAGATCCTTGAAGTCGATCCCTTTTTGGTAGCGGATGCCGTCAGGTATATGGCCTCGGAGAAAAAAATATATGTGGAAACCGTTGCCACTACCGACGGGGAAGGGACGGTGGGGAAAACCGCCGTTTATTTGTCTAAATACCTTACCTGCGAGACCGGCATTGCCGCCATGATCAAGCGTCTCTTGAATACGCCAAAGGCATTCCGCGCCATTGACACGGACCGGGCCTTGGTCTGGGTTCAGGGGCAGCTGGCGTTTACATTGGCGGAAAAGCAGGCCGAGGCGGTTGTCGATGCCGCGCACAGCAAGGTTATGGTGATTACCGGCGGGCCGGGCACCGGAAAAACCACTATTATACGGGCGATTTTGAAAATCTTTGCGAGGCTTAAGGTAAATATCCGGTTGGCCGCTCCAACCGGCCGGGCCGCCAAGCAAATGAGTGAAGCCACAGGCTTTCCGGCAAGCACCATCCACCGGATGCTGTCGTTTAATGCCCATAGCGGCGGGTTTCAGAAAAATGAGCATCATCCCTTGGACTGCGATCTGCTCGTGGTGGATGAGGCCTCCATGATTGATACCGTATTGATGTATCATCTTTTAAAGGCCGTGCCCGCGGAAGCCACCCTCATCCTTGTGGGTGATGTCAATCAGCTGCCGTCCGTGGGGGCCGGCAATGTCCTGGACGATATTATCGCATCAGGCAGGGTTCGAGTGGTGCGGTTAAACGAGATTTTCCGGCAGGCAAGGCAAAGTCGGATCATTGTAAACGCCCACCGGATCAATAATGGGTACATGCCGCAAACGGAAGAAAGCGAGACCCCGACCGATTTTTATTTTATCGAACAGCAGGATCCGGAAAACGCCCTTTCGGTCATCCTTTCCCTGGCCGGCCGCCGCATTCCGGAATCATTCGGTTTTGACCCCATAAATGAAATTCAGGTATTATCCCCGATGCACAAGGGCATCGTGGGCACCGCCAGTCTGAACCGTGAACTCCAGAAGCGGTTAAACCCCGGCAAAGACGGGGTTGCTGTGGGCGGCGCCATGTTTTGTATCGGCGATAAACTAATGCAGATTCGAAACAATTATGATAAAAACGTATTTAACGGGGATATTGGCCGGGTCTGCTGGATCAACCGGGAAGATCGCGAATTATTTATTGATTTTGACGGCCGCCGGGTTTTATATGATTTTACTGAACTCGACGAGGTGGTGCTCGCCTATGCGGTATCAGTGCACAAGTCACAAGGCTCTGAATATCCGGCGGTCATCGTGCCGATCCTGACGCAGCACTATATTCTGCTTCAGCGCAACCTGATCTATACCGCTGTCACGCGCGGACGGCGCCTTGTGGTGCTGGTAGGCACAAAAAAAGCCCTGGCCATCGGCATCAAAAACGATAAAACCCAGCACCGGTTTACCCGGCTGGATCTCCGGCTGAAATGGCCGGGCGAACGCTTTCAAAAGGAGCAGATAGATTGAAAATCATTATCGTCGGCGCCGGTGAGGTAGGGTTTCATATTGCCAACCGGTTGTCACATGAGAACAAGGACGTCGTGGTCATTGATACGGATCCGGCGGCCGTTGCCCGGGTTTCTGAAAATATAGACGTCGAGGTGATTGTGGGGTCCGGCAGCAGCCCGGTCGTACTTGAAGAAGCCGGCATTAAGGAGACGGAAATTCTGCTGGCCGTCACAGACAGCGATGAGACCAATCTTGTGGCATGCCTGATGGCAGATACCATTTCGTCGGCAACCAAAAAACTGGCCCGGATCCGCCAGAAGGATTATGACGCCTACCACCAAATATTTCATGATTCCCCGCCCCATATTGACACGGTGATCAACCCGGAGATAGAAGTCGTTCGCACCATTGAGCGGTTTATGGGCGTGCCGGGGGCGGTTGATGTGGGTGAATTCGCCGATGGCCGGCTGAAATTAGTGGGGATCTATCTGGATAAGGGGGCCCGGCTGGCGGGTCTCAGATTATCCGAATTGCCCAGAAAAATCGGGAACAAGGTTCTGGTCGCCGCGGTGGTAAGAAACGAGAAGCTGATTATCCCCGGTGGAGATGACCGGATCTATCCCGGAGATTTAATCTATTTTATCAGCGAGGAGAAAGGGCTTGCACGTATTTTAAAGGCGTTTGACAAGGAGTTTAATCCGTTGAAGCGCGCCTTTATTGTCGGCGGCGGCCGGTTGGGGCTTCGCCTGGCCAAGTCCCTTGAGCAAAAGTCTATCTATACCAAGCTTATTGAAAAGGTCCCGGCCCGCTGTTCCGAGCTGGCCGAACAAATGAACAAGGTGGTGGTGATAAACGGGGACGGCTCGGACCAGAGCCTGCTGGTGGAAGAAAACATTCAGGATATGGATGTGGTGATAACGCTTACCGATGACGAGGAAACCAACATCCTGGTTTCCCTTTTGGCCAAACGCATGGGGGCGGGGAAAACGATTACCCGGCTCTCCAAGTTCAGCTATTTCCCGCTGATGTCTTCTATCGGGCTGGAGCAGGTCGTCAGTCCCCGACTCTCCGCCATTGATACGATTCTTCAGTACATCCGGCGGGGGAAGGTCCTTTCCGCCCGGACCATTTCCGATGAACAGGCCGAAGTCTGGGAAGCGGAAGCCCTTGAGACGTCCGACATCGTCGGGCGGCCCCTGAGAGAAATCAATATGCCGCAAGGCGCCTTGGTAATCGGGATTATCCATGGAGAAGAGATCATTATTCCTTCCGGTGAAAGCGTGATTCAATCGCATGATCGGATCATCATTTTTGCCAAGCGGCAGGTCATATCCAAGCTTGAAAAAATCCTTACCGTAAAGCTGGAGTTTTTCTAAATGCGATGGCGGGTGGTTTTTTATATGGTCGGCGTCCTGGTTCTTTTTCTGGGCCTGATCATGATTCTCCCCCTACTCTATGCATGGTATTTTAATGATGCCAGCCTTAATTCCCTGCTTCAGTCAACCGTTATAACCATTTTTATTGGGGCCGCACTCTATATAGCCCTGCGCACCGGCCCGCTGGATTATATCAGTCAGCGAGAGGGAATGGCCATTGTGGCCATCGGATGGACGGCGGTTGGTCTTTTTGCCGCCATGCCGTTTTACCTGTGCGGGGTGTTTGATACATTCGTTAACGCGTTTTTCGAATCGGTTTCCGGCTTCACAACCACCGGCGCATCGGTGATGACAGATATCGAAGCCGCGCCACGGGGAATTCTTTTTTGGCGGAGTCTCATCCAGTGGCTGGGGGGTATGGGAATAATCGTGCTTTCTGTAGCGATTCTTCCGTTTTTAGGCGTCGGCGGGATGCAGTTGTTTAAAGCCGAGGTCCCGAGCCCTGTGCCGGATAAGTTAAAGCCCCGTGTCAGTGATACGGCTAAGACCCTGTGGAAGGTTTACGCGCTGATTTCTCTTGTTGAACTGTTGCTCTTGCTGGTGGGCGGGATGGAGCTTTTTGACGCCCTGTGCCATACCTTTACCACCATGCCCACCGGCGGGTTTTCCCCAAAGAATCTATCCATCGCGCATTATGACAGCCTTTATTATGACATTGTGATTATGATATTCATGCTGCTCG
>JAGYOX010000157.1 GCA_018399235.1 Desulfobacterales bacterium
ATTTTGATTTTTATATAAATGAAAGCCCGGATATTTTCAGCGATGCGGCGCGGGCCGCGTAACAAACAGGAAGATTGTCTCCTTGCCGGTTTGGATATTTTTCAATCGGATAAAATTGAAAAGCAGAGTGAACTTGAGGCGGAGTCCCTGCTTTTCACCGTATGCGACGGGCTTGGCGGGCATGAATCCGGAGATCTCGCCAGCCATTTTGTCTGCAAGCAGCTTAAGGCGAAATATCAGGCGAACGCGTTTCAATCACAAAGCATCCCGCTAATTTTAAATAACATACAAGATGCGTCGCAGCATCAACTGCCGTCCAATTGCGGCACAACACTGGCAGGACTCTTCATCACCGCTCAAGAAATTTTTGCGTTTAATACCGGTGACAGCCGAATATATAAAATCGATAAAACCATGGCACACTATATCTCCCACGATCATTCAGTGGTCCAGGGACTCATTGACAACTATTTAATTTTAAGCCAGACAGCAAAAAACCACCCTTTCAAAAACCTCGTAGAATTCGGCATCGGCCCCTTGTTTGTAGATTCGTGGGAAAACCACACGGTCTTTGTCCATACGGAGGTCTACAGGCCACCGGCCTGTTTCCTGCTGTGTACTGACGGCTTGAGTGATCAGCTAACCGCAGATGAAATGCATCAAAATTTGATGCCGACACCAATCAATAACGGCAAAACGCTTCTTTCTAAAATCTCGGGAAAAGGATTCATCGATAACACGAGTTTTATAGTCGTCCAACTCCTGTAACAATTATTAAAGAAGATTAGCTGGTAATATGAGATGATGCTTAGAATAATCATTAGAAGTAACCCCCCCGGGCCGCTGCCCGGGACCAAACCTATAAGTAACTTTTATGGTAAATTCGATGTAGAGACGGGCTTTAGCCCCTCATTCGCAGAAGCGGCCGATGTGACAAACCGCGTCCAATGGAAGGCTAAAGCCTTCCGCTACATTGATTGTACAAATCTCGATAAACCAATCAGGAATTGACGAATGCGCTTTGTTTATCCGCCCTACATGGCTAAGCTTTTGATTTTTTTAACCTAATACCCAATACCTAAAACCTAATACCTTGAAGTTACTTAGAAGCATCCACATAGGAGAGGCAGACTGAATGGAAGAGATCATCAAGAGATGCCTCCCAACCTATGAAATTATCGCCAAAATCGGTGAAGGAGTCAATGGCGTAGTCTATCATGTGCGGGACAACCTGAAGGAACGGGCCGTTAAGGTAGTCCCCATAATGGTAGAACGCTCCATTTCTTATAAAACAACAGACGATCTGGATTCAAAAATATCCCATGACTTCCATGCGGTGCAGGCATATTACAGCAAAATCAAAGGCGATGGGGTTGTTGAGATTCACGATTTTCATCTGGTCGACAAGCAGGTCTCCAAGCAGGAAGCCAAGGCCTATCTCGTCCTTTTGATGGAGTATTGCCCGAATAATCTCCTTCACCATGTACTTGATAATTACCCGTTAACACCGGCATCCTGCAAAAAGCTGATGCAGGAGCTGGCAGGAGTACTGGAACGGCTTTCACAAAAAACCAGTGAGTCTTTTATTGTAAAGGACCTAAAGCCTTCCAACCTGTTGTTAAACCATGATAATAAATTGCTGATCGGTGACCTGGGAGGCCTGCAGCGCCTAAGTAGCCTATCTGCCTCGGCCAATGCCCAGTTTACCCCCAACTGGTCCGCTCCGGAAATCCTGATTCGCAACGAAAGTGCCGGTATCGCCAGCCTGGTTTATTCCTATGGATTTGTTTCATACTTCATCTGGTTTGGGGCGCTGCCATATGAAATGGACGATTTCAACGAACGAATCCGCCGGATAAAATCCAAAGGGCTTGAATTCCCCCGACGCGACATCCCGAATAAAATTCAACACCTGCTCAAACAATGCGTAAGCTTCGCACCGAAAGACCGGCCGGCAGATTTTAGACAAATCTTGAACTTCCTGAATGGAAAAGGCACCAATGAACTCCGGCCCGCATTGTTCCCCGAAGCCGAGCTGACGGAGGGGAAAAAGAAAAAAAATATACAGCGCAAAGCCAAGACCCGGAGTCTGAAATCGAAAGATAAAACCTCCAAACGCTCGGACATGCATAAAGAAGGTGATGTTTGGGTGGAGCCGATGACCGGGATGGAGTTCGCATGGATTCCATCAGGCGCATATCGAATGGGATGCGGTAACTGGGATGCCGAAGGCAACAGAAATGAATTCCCAGTGCACGAGGTGTACATTGACGGTTTCTGGATGGGCAGATACCCGGTGACCCAGCTGCAGTGGAAAAAAGCGATGTCCAGTGCTTTGTGGAAAATGGTCAAAACCAGCAACCCTGCACGGTTTAAAATTTCTGACGAACACCCGGTTGAGCAGGTATCCTGGCAGGATGCCCAGGATTTTATCCAAAAACTGGCCTCGCTGAATAAAAACCGTTATCATTTCCGCTTTCCCACGGAAGCGGAATGGGAATATGCGGCCAGGGGCTGCGGAAAAGCGAACAAATTTTCCGGCGGCAAGGATCTGGATAAACTGGCATGGTATCATGCAAACAGCGGCATGACCACGCAGCCGGTCGGTTTGAAAGAGCCCAATGAACTGGGTTTATATGACATGAGCGGCAATATCTACGAATGGTGCCTGGATGTCTACCTGGAAGATGCCTACAAAAAACATGACCATAAAAATCCGTTAATTAAAAATAATGGCGGACGGCGTGTGATTCGTGGCGGGAGCTGGTCCAACTCCCCCCATGAGCTGCGGTGCGCATACCGCGGCAGTGTCTCGCCGGATTTTAAGGGTAACTATATTGGCTTCCGGGTCGTTATGACCCCCATCAGCCGTAAGATGGTGCTTGGTTAAATCATTAAAAGCGGGGATGCCCCGGCTAAGAAATGCCTCACGGACCGCCCCGATCATCTCCGCCACATCGAAATGATCCGCCCCCATCCTTTACTTATAGGTTTTTTTGATTGACACAGATAATACTTCATGCAAAATATTTAATGTAAAGGCCGGAATTTATCTTTCATTATCATCTATCTCTTTCTGGGAGGAGTAAAATGAAATCTTGCCTAAAGCCCGTCTTGTTTCTCAGCATAATCATGATCGCCTCGTCGGCCCTGCTTTCCTGCAGCAAACCAAAAGAAGCAAAGGTTATTGTGTCTGAAAACGAATTTTCTATTCGTAAACTTAATGACTACGCCTATACCATTGATGCCCGTGGCAAAGTTAAAAACGTCGGGGAGGTGGATGTCAAAAGGGTTGTGGTAACGGCATACTGCAGGGATTGCTCTAAAGGGCTGGAACAGGGAAATTGGCTCGTTGCAGAAAGAGAAAGAGCTTCGGAAGAGAAGGATATGATCAACTATCTGGTTGTCGGGGGAGAGGCCGAATTCAGCTTTACCGACGTGGCGATCATGTACAACACCCCTAAACCGCCCAAGGAAATGCCCAAGGAAATGGAGGTTGTCGTTGAATCCTTTGAGGCGGTCGATTAGGATCCGTCCACCGATGAGTGCTTTCCCAATGCCCACCATACGCTTTCCGCAATACTGCTGTTGACAGGATGCGAAGTGATTATAAAAAACTTCGTTATATTACTTGCTCCATAAAAATATTATTCTTCAACCTTGAGGTATTTCCCTGCATACCCGATAAGGAAGAGGACAGGCACGCCGATTAAGGCGGTTATCAGGAAAAAGGCATCATAGCTGAGATTGTCGACGATGGTTCCTGAATAACCACCGAAAATTTTGGGAATAAGCGTCATGAGTGAGGTGAAAACAGCATACTGAACGGCTGTGAACCGGATGCTGGTAAGGCTTGATAAAAAAGCTACGAATGCGGCACCGGCAAGGCCTGCAGCAAGATTGTCCGCAGAAATGACAACATAAAGCATCAATACATTGTGGCCCACCTTTGCCATGAGCATAAATAAAAGATTGGTGACGGATGATAGGAGCGCGCCGGTAAACAGTATCTTGATCACCCCGTACCTGGCAGAAAATATTCCCCCGATAAATCCGCCCGCAATGGTCATGAAAAGACCATAAGTTTTGACAATGCTCGCAATCTCCGTTTTTGTAAAACCAAGGTCCTGGTAAAAAATATTTGAAATAACGCCGAGCACGATATCGGATATTCTATAAAGCCCGATCAGGGAAAGAAGCAGCACTGCCAACAAAATGCCGTATCGCTCAAAAAAATCCTTAACAGGGGCGATATAGGTATCATCAACCATTTTTCTGTTGACGATCCCTGTCATTGCCAACAAATAAACTGTCAACAAAGCACCGGAAACCGCTATAAAAAGCCTTACAATCTCTACGACAAACCCTGCCAAATGTTGGTTTGAAAAGAGTTTGTTTAAAGACTCTTTATAAAACGCGGTGGATTCTGATGTAAAAAAAAAGCCGGCCACAAAAACCGAGGCAGCTAAAATAAACAGGCTAAATGAATATATATAATCTTTTGAAGCGTATTGATGGTTATTATCATTTGCTTGGGTTTCAGGTTCAGGAACTAAAAGGGTGGTTAGAACACCGATTAACATAAGGGATGCCATTATAAAATATGCATATTTCCAAGCGTTGTAATCGTAATGGCCCCTGCCTGATCCCAAAATATCCGCAATAAAAAGCGCGCCCGCCCCGGCGGCAAGCATACCGATTCGATAGCCCGCAATATAGGTAGAAGCCATCATCGCCTGAAGTTCACTGCCCGCGGATTCAATTCGATAGGCATCAATGACAATATCCTGGGTTGCAGATGAAAATCCAAGCAGAACCGCGGCCAACGCCATTATGTAAACATATTTCTCACCCTGATGGGGATCGGTCAAGGCGATCCACAATACAGCGCCGATGATCAAAAATTGTGAAAAAAGAATCCACCCGCGCCTTCTGCCAAATTTTTTTGACAGATAAAAAACCGGCAACCGGTCCACCAGCGGCGCCCAGACAAATTTAAATGAATATCCCAACGCGGCCCAGCTGAAGAATGTCACGTCCGAGCGCTGTATGCCGGCTTCGCGAAGCCAAAGGGAAAGTGAAGAAAAAATCAACAAGAGGGGAAGACCGGCGGAAAAACCGAAGAAGAGCATGGTAACGACTCTTGGATGAAAAAAAGATAAAACCGCCACCCTCCAATTGTGGCCATATTTAATGCCTGGTGTGGCACTAATCATACGCCGGGGTCCATCGTCTTTAATCTTGTTTTTGTTCCCCTTTTCAACCCCATAGCCTGCCTGCTAAATAGTTTCTTACCCCCAATTAATAAAATCATTGACGGTTAAAGTATAATAGTTTTAAATTACTAGTAAATAAAATAAAAGAGGATATGCCCCGATCTTTTAAAAATATGAACTTGATACCGTTATTCTAAACGGTCTTATAATTTTTTGACTGTCATATTTTATTGGGTTATTGAATTCTCACTTTTTATGAGGGCAAAATTAACGGGGGACCATGATGAAATCTTATTATCGCTACATAGCTTTGGCTCTGTCGGTGGCACTCAGCTGCTGCCTGATCGCCTGTGAGAAAAAAAAGCAAGGCGAAGTGGTAGTAACTGAACAGGAGTTTGTTTTAAGGCAGGACAAAGAAAGCTCCTATACTATTGATGCAAGGGGCAAAATTAAAAATATCGGCGAAGTGGATGTCAAAAATGTGGTTGTCACCGGTTATTGTCGTTCCTGTGACGATTTGATGATTCCCGGTCGATGGTTTGTTTCTCGTGACGTAGAAAAAATGCCCCATCAAAAAGATATTATCAGTTATATCACCGCTGGGAATGAGGAATCATTCAGCTTTAAAGAAATAGCATTCTACCCATTGACGGCTGACAGAGAAGCGCCCGAACTTCCTGAAGAACTTGAGGCTGTTATCGAGTCTTTCGAAACTGTAGAAAAGTAGATAGCCCCTTTTCCATAAAGATATCAGCTCTTTTGTTTATGATATGGGATAGTTGAACAATTCCCCGGAGTCCCGTATATTTACTTTTATTCTATTTCCTTCCATAATTTTTAGTTCTTTGGCCTTCAACCGATTTGCATTTATCATTCAAATTTGACAGTCTCGTAAAAAGTCGATTTTGAGATGGCAAAGTAAAAAGTTCAAAATCAAGGCGCGCAAATCCCGAGAAATGCAGAGTACTTAGCTGTACGTGAAATTTCGAGGGATGCAGCGCAACACAGATATTGGACTTCTAAGTAACTTAACGGTTTAAGGTTTAAGGTATAGGGTATAAGGTTAAAAAAATCAAAAGCTTAGTGCCTTAGTGCCTTAGTGCCTCAGTGCCTTTAACCTGTCGCAAAAGTTACTGCAAAGCTCGGTCCCGGGCCTCGGCCCGGGGGGAACACTTCCAA
>JAGYOX010000158.1 GCA_018399235.1 Desulfobacterales bacterium
GAACGCGGGTTGATGCATCGGCCGCTTCTGCGAATGACGGGCTAAAGCCCGTCTCTACATCGCATCTACCATAAAAGTTGCTTTTAGGCTCGGTCCCGGCCCTTGGCCCGGGGGGGTTACTTCCAAGGAACTTCGGGTATTAGGTATTGGGTATTGGGTTAAAAAATCATGAGCTTAGTGCCTCAGTGCCTCTAACCTGTCGCAAAAGTTCCTTTCTGCAAAAATACCGCGTCAGCGGAATAAATCGCTTTTTACGAAGCCATCAAATTTGTCTATTTTTTTTTAGTATATAAACTGAAATTTTAAAATTTTGAAACGCCCTGTTTAGTAAGACCATAGTTAAGGGGGGTAATATGAACAGTATTCGCTTTTTTAAGGCTATCATATTATTATTGGGCATTTTTGTTCTGCTCATTAATGGGTGCACCCATATAGACCGGCCGGAACAGATTGTCACCCACCCGGAAAAAATAAAAAACTGGGGTACTGACCCGCCAAAAGCGAAGGACCGGGCGCGTCACCCTATCAGCGGAGAGAAACCCTTTGAATGGTGGTATTTTGATGGCCACCTGGATAATGGTCAGGTTTTTGTCGGCGTCTATCAGGTTCCCAGCTTTGTTTCCGGAGAGATAGAAGCCATATTTTCTCTTTATTCAAAGGATTGGAGCCGTGAAGATCATATAGTTCGATTAAACCCGGATGAAGTCAAAGTTTCATACGAGGACCTCCATATCGAAACACCTGTAGGGTTTATAAGACGACTTGATGATGCGCATTATCATGTGAAATGGAATATTGATGATATTGAGGCTGAATTTACCCTGACCACTTTATCACCGGGTTGGATGCCGACGAATAAAACCGGCAAAGTCAATCAGCCTGAAAGAGATTTTTTTTGGGCCGTTCACCAGGGCAGGAATCGTATAGAAGGCACTATTACAAAAAACGGAAAAATAGAACATGTCACGGGTATTGGCTATGCTGATCATAACTGGGGGGAAAAACCGCTTCATAAAATTACACGTAAATGGGTCTGGGGCAGGATTATAGCAGGAGATTATACAATTATTTATGCCGATGTTGACTATTTTGAACCGGGACTCGTTTTAAACCCACTCTATATAGCCAAAGGGGACAAAATGATAGTCGGTTCAAACCCGGCCATCCGGCAGTGGAATTTTGAAACCCATCCATTGCTGAAGCGCCATTATCCCAAACAGATTGCTGTTACTTATGGCTCAAAGGATATTCAGTTATCAGTAAACATTAAAAAGAAACGACTCGTTGAAGACGTGGACTTGCTTGAAATTGCCGGATATAATGGTTTTCTGCGCTGGATGATAAAAACATTTATTGCAAGGCCCACATATTTTAGAGTGATTGCGGATTTTGACGGAAAAGTGATGATAAATGATAGGGTTGATAATATATCAGGAGAATGTCTGTATGAAGTTATGGGGTTTGAATAATCTAAAATGATATTATGGGCGTCATAAGAAAAATTTTACAACTTATAAACCAATGTCCGACTGCGAGTCCGGCGCTTTAGGGATGATTATGGCGATGGGCTCTCGGGGTAGCATACTTCGAATGGTTTATCAGCCTCTCCAGTTGGTAGCGGTATAAACTTTTGATTAGATTTTTCCAATACTTAACTCTTAACGGATATCGCTTTATCGCCTTACGATAAAATTCTATGCCTACACGGTATTCTTTATTCTGCAAATATGCCTTGGCCACACTTGCAAAATGCCTGGAACACCTTAATCGAAATGAGACAAAGTAACGAATCTTCTCCCATCCTTTGAGGTTTTCAAACCCTTCTTTTAATTGCTTTTCTCTTGCAAGAGGGAATTTTATAAAATTGTCTGTTATCAGCTTATCTTTTACAACCCTGTGAAACATATGAACAGCCAGCGGCTTTTCTATGGCGCCGATTTTAAATTTTTTGGCTATTCTTAAAAACATATCCTTATCCACGATTAAGGACTCATCGGATTCACTAAACAGACCCACCGTAAACAGACAATCCCTTCGAACCATCACCGAACCCATCCATATATAGGATGAAAAAAGCACGTGGCTGTATATATAACCCTTCACCAGCTTTCTGTTTTTAGGTCTTAACTCTTTTTCCCCGGTCTGCTCAAATTTTTTCCAATGTCTACTGTATACCATAGACACATCAGGATGCGTCTTGAAGTAGTCCGCCTGCATCTCCAGCTTTTCTGGAAGCCAATAATCGTCGGAATCAAGAAAAGCAATAAATTCACCCCTTGATTCTCTTATGCCCTTATTTCTTGCACTGGCAACGCCCCTGTTTTCTTGATAGAAATATCGGATATGGTCTTTGTAGGGGTTTAGAATCTCTCTGGTATTATCGGTAGAGCCGTCATCTACAACAATAATTTCAAAATCTTTATAGGTCTGGGATAGGGCGGATTCTATTGCTATTTTAACCCTACTGCCTCTATTATAGGTGGGAATGATTATACTTATCATTTCTCTGATAAGGTCTAACAAGGAAGGTTAAAAAAAGTTAACTTTATTTTTAATTTATCACAAAAAATTATAATATGTCAATATGTTTCTATATTTTTTAGGAAGGGGGGCGAAATGAAATCGTTATATTTCGATAATCAACTGTTTAGAATCATATTTATGCAGGCAGCATCAAAATTTTCCAAAAATGCGGCCTTTGCCCGGCCTTCGCCATTGAAATACCGGGATGTCCCTGAACCCGAAATTCCAAACCCGCGATGGTTAAAAGTCCGGAATTTCGCCTGCGGGTTGTGCGGTTCCGATATTCATTTAATGTTTATGGATATGGATCCAAAGGTATTTCCGGCGGCTACCCCGGGTATTAACAGAAAATTTTTGGGCCATGAACTGGTGGGCGAAGTCGTTGAAACCGGCGATGAGGTGGCGGAAGTAAAAAAGGGGGACCGTGTCTGCCTTCGGATTGACTGGCCTTCCTGTTTTCAGATGGAAATTGACCCCATGTGCCCCCAATGTCAAAAAGGGGCGTACATGCAATGTCAGAACCTGGGGTTAGTAGACCTGCCCGTTAAAAACCCCGGGGGCGGTTTTTCGCCGTATATGGTCATGCACCGGAGCCAGCCGTTTAAAATACCCTCACAACTCAGTGACGATGAAGCGCTCCTGTTGGAGCCATTGGCATGCGCGGTTCATGGGGTTTACAAACAGGTTCCTGAAAAAGGGGACCGGGTGCTGGTGGTGGGGTGCGGCACTATCGGACTGCTGACAGTTGCCGTCGCAAAAGCCATGCAACCGGATGCGGGGATTACCGCCATGGCCCGATACGGCTTTCAGGCGGAAATGGCCAAGCAACTCGGCGCCGATAACGTGATTATCTCAGAGGAAAATCCATATCAGGAAATCGCCCGTACGACCGGCGCAAGATATTTTGAGGGATATTTTAAAAACCGAATCCTTCTTGGCGGATTTGATATAATTTATGATAGCGTTGGAAACGACCGCAGTGTCAATGATGCGCTAAGATGGATCCGAAGCGGCGGCACACTGGTAATCCTCGGGATTAATTTTAAACCCGGGCGTATCGACTATACGCCTATCTGGCATCAGGAAATTAGGGTCACCGGCATAAACTGCCATGCGGATGAAGAGCCAGGGGTTACTTCTTTTGACATAGCCGCCAACCTGTTATTGGAAAAACGATTTTCTCTGGACGGCATAATCACCCACCGGTTGCCCATGGATAATTATCGGGAAGCCGTTAATCTGTTTTTAAATAAAGGCAAAAACAAAGCTATCAAAATAGTCCTTTTACATCAGCATTAAGCAGCTTGAGCCGAAACCCCAAAAATAATCATTAGGCAGGCACCTGAACCTACATGATGTTTTAAAACCGGTTTTCCAGCCGACTGATGATGTCATTCTGAATTGGTGTCCCCAGATCTATATAAGTAGCGTTGTATCCCCCCACTTTTACGATCAAATCCCGATATTCTTCAGGATTCGCCTGTGCGTCCCGAAGCGTTTCGGTAGAGACCACGGTGGGTTGGATCTGCATGCCGCCCTGCTCGAAAAAGGATTTCAGCAGGGCATAGAATTTATCAACATTTATGTCCGTTTCCAGATTCTGGGGATGTATCCGGATATTTACGGCAACACCATTGGCGGCATAGACATAGTTGATTTTGGCAACAGAATTTAAAATCGCCGTAATTCCATTTTTTTCCGTTCCATTGACCGGCGAGAGGCTGTTGGAGAGCGGTTCGAATGCTTTTCGGCCATCCGCCGTGGGCCGGGTAATGAACCCCTGCATCACGTGCACCCCCATCGAATATGCCCCAGCGCTGTAGGGTCCGCCGCGTATATGGAAATATTTGGCAACTTCCCGGGAAAATAAATCCCACAAACAGCCGGCGAATTCATCTATTTCCGCTTTGTCATTACCCCATTTGTCGTATTTATGAATCAATTTCTGCCGCAGGACCTCCTGCCCCTCAAAGTTTGCGTTCATGATGGATATCAGTTCGGTCAATGAAACTGCTTTCTCTTCATATACCATCTTTTTTATGGCATATAGAGAATTTACCAATGTGGCGAAGCCGTATGCAGTGATGGATGAGAAGTTGTATTTGGCCCCGCCGCAGACGTAATCCTTTCCTGTTTCCATGCAGCCGTCGATCATGGCAGAAACAAACGGGTGCTGGAAATATTTCATCGCCTCAATATCACCCACTTCCGTAATTTTTACGGAACGTTCGAGATTAAACTCAAGCTGGCGGCGAAAGGCGTCGTATAAATCCTCGAACGTCTTTAGATCTGCCGGATCTCCCGTCTGCAGACCATCGATTAAACCGGACATCCCGCTAACCCCGTTATTGAGCGTCAGTTCAAGCACACCGGGCAGGTTCATAAACATCCGGCCGGTGGCGGCAAAACTGTTTCCCTGGCCCGTGGGTTCCACACATCCAATAATCACATAGTCCCTGGCATCCTCTGTGGAATATCCGGCTTTTTCCAGAGTCGGCACAATTACGTCGTCGTTATAAAAGGCAATGCCTGTGGTGGATTTAAAAACCGATACCACTTCCTTGAAAAATTCTTTCGGCGTATCCCTATGGACGCGCACGGACAAATCCGTGGTAAGGGCTTTGATATTTTTATACGCCTCCAGAAACAGGTAGGACAAATCATTGGTTCCATCTGTACCGTCGGGTTTAAGCCCCGATATGGTGACCGTCTGGGTGTTCTGACCGAGAGCATTGGCAATGGTGGTTAATTCTGTCGGAAGAAGCGTCACGTTCCAGGTCAGTTTCAGGTTCAGCTCTTCGATAAGTTCCAGAGCGAATGCCCTGGTAATTCTATTTGACTTTACGTCCTTCTCATAATAGGGCCATAAAATCTGATCCAGCCGGCCGGGTGCGAGAACGCTTCGCTGATATATTATATTGGCGATATTCTGCGTAAACCATATGAATTGAACGGCTTCATAAAAAGTATCCGGAGTATCCCTTTTAAATTTATCAAGCATCCCGCCGATGGCGATCAACTCATCCTTGCGCTGCTTGTTTTTGGTTTTGCCGGCCAGTTCAAAGGCCAGATCAGAAAAACGCCGGGCAAAATCGATGGCGGCGTTGTAGTAAATTTTCACCGCCTCATAAAAGTCATATTTCGCCTGATATTCGTTATCGTTTTTTGACAGGCGGGCTTGATAATCTTCAGCCGTTTTCAAGACGCCCCTATACCCGAGCTTAAGCAGCTTTTCATAGCCGGCGGATAAATGCCCCTCAGTGGTGCCAATCTGAATGGCTATGTTAGGAACCAAGGCCACGAGTCCCTCCTGACTCGAAATCAAACCGCTCTCATACAGCTTCTTGGGAATGATATCCCCGACCAAGGACTTGTCCTTCCAGAAGGGGATCATCTCCATAAGGGCATCGATTTCATCATCTTCAATAAAAAATGGTTGGGGATGTCGGGTTGACAAATGTTCATAGGTGCTTTTCTGGTCAAGATTGTTGTTGAATCGCTGCAGGTCCAGATTGACCTTCTCACCCAGATTCTTACTGGTTTCATTTCCTACCAGCAGTTCATTATCCCTTATAAAAATGGACATGTTTTCAAGCGTATGGGCAAGGGCCTGGGCCCGCCGGATGATTGGCGGCGCCTCCGAATATTTCTGGAAAGCTTCTGTGTAAAATTTCATCCGCTCAACACAAATTTCGTATTTGCTTGATAAAAGGTTGTTTTTGAGACGAGTGGTTCGGTTGACCTTTATTTGAGCAGTCATCATCCTACCCTCCGTAAGATAATAAAATTGATGGCTTCGTAAAAAGC
>JAGYOX010000159.1 GCA_018399235.1 Desulfobacterales bacterium
CCCGCGGTGCTTACCAGATTATTCTCGATGACCGATTCATTTTTCTTTAGATGTTTATTGATCCAGTTTTTCATGTGGTGCCTCCTTTGATTTGAATAATGCGTTGATGATAAGTTCGGATACGATAAACGGCGCAAGCAAAATGCTCAATCAATACAATTGGCCAGCTGTTTCCAATCCTCTTTCGGCAGTTTGAAATCAGTACCGAGGTTCAAGACAGTGGTCTGGCGAGGACCACGTTCTGTTCGAACAGAATCGACCAGTTTGTAGGTCCGATATTTCCTGTGGTTTTTCTTGTTCTTGTGCTCAACGGCGCGAATAAACATGAATATTCAATTACAAGAAAAATCATACGTTGTCAAGGCATGGAGTTACGATTTTGGCACTACGTTTGCCATTTGAGGGCATAAGTAGCTGAAATTACTAGACGGCATTTCCCAGAAATGGCCATTTTTCAAGTTTTAAGCTGAAATCTTCACGAATTTCGGTTAAGAAAGTTATCGTTAATTATTGTTGGCCGACAGGATGAGAATATGCCGAGACGACTCAGACCCCCTGAGGCAAGACGAAGCGAGCACTGGTTGGGTGTGATGGTTCGTGAGTATCCCGATATACTGGGTACGGCTATCGCCGATGCCTTCGGTTGGCACGCCGCCGCAATCGACTGGCGGTCGCCGCGTCAGGATGACGACTACGCGGGATACTATGACCAAGCCTTCCTTGACCGCCTTGGTGTCGAAAAACTGACTATGCCACTTGAGGAATTTTGGCCCAAGAGTGGCCCACGGTGGGACGGTCTGGCTCGCACAACAGACGGCAGGCTGATCCTCATTGAAGCTAAGGCTCACATCGACGAGGCGGTCGATTTCCGAAGCAAGGCATCGCCCGACGCACTCCGCAGGATCGAGCAGCGCTTGGACGAGGCCAAGGCCGCATTCCTTGCGAGCAAAGACGCCTGCTGGTACGCGCCGCTTTACCAAATGGCCAACCGCCTCGCCCATCTCTACTATCTGGCAGAGCTCAACAGAAAGGACGCCTACCTCGTTTTCATCGACTTTGCAAACGCGCCGGATGTTCCCGAACCAGCCTCTCGGGAAGAATGGCAAGGTGCTACTCGTCTCGCCCACAAGTGCCTCGGACTGAAGGACAGCAAACTGGCGAGGCGAGTTGCAACCATCATCGTGGACCTGAAACATGGGAACGGCCAACCATCGGCTGGTGCGTATGCACTGCCGAGCGCCGCGCACCCGTAAAGTTATACCTGCAATGGAAGACACACAAAAAATATGAATACAAACCTGTCATTTATAACAAACGAAGAGAATCAAAGCCTCAAAGAGAGATTCAGGGCGTTAATCAAGGATACGTCTTTTTTTGATTGCCTCGTTGGATACTTTTATTCCAGCGGTTTTTATGCTGTCTATCCCGCCCTCGAAAACACGGATCAAATACGAATCCTGATCGGCATCGGCACAAACAGGCAAACATTCGACATGTTGGAGCAGGCAAACAGGCAACCACAATCGGTGTTTGATTTTTCCCATGCCGAAACCAAGCAGGAGATCGAAAATCTTGTTGAAAACGAGATGGCCGACTCTGAAGACAACAGAAACGTTGAAGAAGGGGTTCATACCTTTATTGATTGGATAAAAAAAGAAAAACTGGAAATCAGGGCTTACCCTTCTCAGAAGATCCACGCCAAACTGTATATCATGACTTTTCGAGAAGGCGACCGCGACACCGGCCGCGTCATCACCGGTTCAAGCAATTTCACGCAGTCCGGTCTGGTTGATAATCTGGAATTCAATGTGGAGTTGCAGCGACCCGAAGATTACAACTTTGCCTTAAAAAAATTCAACGAATTGTGGGAAAGCGCGGTTGATGTCAGTGAGAAATATGTGCAGACGATTCAGAACAAGACCTGGTTGACCCAAAACATATCTCCCTATCAGCTCTACCTGAAATTCCTTTATGAATACTTTAAGGATGAGCTCAGCCAGGCGGATGAGGTTTTCGTTAAATATCTGCCTCAGGAGTTCAAGAAACTGGAATACCAGGAACAGGCGGTTTTAAATGCCAAAAAAATTCTTCTGGAATATGGCGGCGTGTTTGTCTCAGACGTGGTCGGGCTTGGCAAAACCTACATCTCAGCCATGCTTGCCGGTCAACTGGACGGCAGAACCCTTGTCATCGCACCGCCCGTTCTTTTGGAAAAATCCAATCCGGGGTCCTGGCCCAATGTATTTTCAGATTTCAGAGTTCCCGCGGATTTTGAATCACTCGGAAAACTGGATGATCTGCTCAAAATTGGCACGGAGAAATATACCAATATCGTCATTGACGAAGCGCACCGTTTCCGCACGGAAACGACCATCACCTATGAAAAACTGGCGGAAATCTGCCGGGGCAAGCGGGTTATCCTGGTAACGGCAACACCCTATAATAATACGCCTCAGGATATCCTGAGCCTGCTGAAGCTGTTTCAGAAAGCCAGAAAAAGCACCATACCGAACCTCCCCGACCTGGAATCGTTTTTCGGCAACCTCGAAAAAAAACTCAAGAAACTGGATCGGAAGAAGGACTATGCGGAATACATCAACACCGTCAAAGAAAACGCCCGGGAAATCCGGGACAAGGTTTTAAAATATCTGATGGTGCGCCGCACCCGGACCGAAATCGAAAAATACTTTAAAAAAGATATTGAGGAGCAGGGGTTGAAATTCCCCCGGGTTGAAAAACCCGCCCCGCTTTTTTATGAACTGAATGACAAGGAAGACGAAATATTCAGTCAAACCATTGACCTGATCGCCAACCAGTTCAGATACGCCCGCTACATGCCCATGCTGTATTATGAAGGCAAGATCGATCAGCTTGAAGCGCAGTCCCAGCGAAATATGGGGCGGTTTATGAAAATCCTGCTGGTTAAGCGGCTGGAAAGCAGTTTTTTCGCCTTCCGAAATTCGGTGGACAGATTCTTATATTCCTATGAAATGTTCCTCAAGGAATTGGATAATGGTTCTGTATACGTCAGTGCAAAGCATATCAACAAGATATTTGAACTGCTGGAAAACGACGATGACGAAGCGATTCAAAGGCTGATCGATGAAGGCAAGGCGGAAAAATATGATAGCAAGGATTTCAGGGATGACCTGAAAAAGGACCTGGAGTATGACCTTGAAATCTTAAAAGAAATCAAACGCCTCTGGCAGCAGGTAAAGCGGGACCCAAAACTGATAAGGTTCAAAGACGAGCTGTCAAAAAACCGCATTTTAAAAAACAACCACCTTATCCTCTTTACCGAATCAAAAGAAACCGCCACTTACCTGTACAACAATACAGATCAGCAATATCCCGGCAAAGTGCTTCTGTTTACCGGCGACTCCGGCGAATCCGTTCGGGATAAGGTAATTGAAAACTTTGATGCCCGGGCGCGTCATAAAAAAGACGATCATCGCATATTGATTTCCACTGAAGTGCTTTCTGAAGGCGTTAACCTGCACCGTGCCAGTGTGGTGATCAATTATGACATCCCCTGGAATCCGACCCGCATGATGCAGCGGGTGGGCCGCATCAACCGGGTGGATACGCCCTTTGACGTTATTCACACCTTTAATTTTTTCCCGACGGTGCAGTCGAATGACCAGATCAAATTACGAGAAGCCGCGGAAGGCAAAATCAACGCCTTTCTGACGCTTCTTGGCGGGGACGCGGAACTTTTAACCGAAGGTGAACCCATCGGCTCCCATGAGCTTTTCAATCGTCTGACTTCAAGAAAAACACTAGAAGGAGATGACGAGACAGAGGAAAGCGAGTTGAAATACCTGCACGCGATACGGGAGATCAGAGAAAACGATCCGGACCTCTTTGAAAAAATCAAGCGTCTTCCAAAAAAAGCCCGCACCGCCAAAGAGGGCAAAGACACCCCGGCCTGCCTGCGCGACGCACGCAGACAGGACGCGCTGATTACCTACTTTCGCAGGGGAAAACTGCAAAAGTTCTTTATGGCGCACGCTGAAAACGCAGCCGTCGAACTGGACTTCATGGCCGCCGCCGGCCTGCTTGAGAGCGATCCGGATGAAAAAAAGAAAAACCTGCCCGCGCATATATATGACCTGCTGGACAAAAACAAGGAAGCCTTTATCATCGCCACCACTGAGGAAATGGCGGAACCCAAAAAGAAAAAAGGCCGGGACAGCGCCGCCAATATCCTGCGGATTGTAAAAGCCACACTTAAAAATACACAGAAATTCACCGAAGATCAGGAACTTTACCTGAAAAAGGTATTGACTCAGCTTGAAGAGGGCGGCCTGCCCAAACAGACCGCCAAAAACACCTTGAAAGCGCTGAACGAATTAGGCGATGAACTTGTCAACCCCTTCAAAGTGCTGGCAACGCTCCGGACCCATATCCCCGACCGTTTGCTGCAAAGCCATTACGCGGAACACAGCCCCTCTGTAACCGGAAAGCGCGAGGTAATCCTTTCATTATATCTAACAGGCAACTGACTATGACTGGAGAAGAAACCCACAACATCGAATACAAGCAGCAGTGGAGCAATGATTGCCTGAAAGTCATCTCGGCGATGGCAAACTCAAACGGCGGCATGCTTTTTATTGGTCTCGATGACCAGGGAAATCCTGTGGAGTTGAAGAATACGAAAAAGCTGCTTGAGGACATTCCCAATACAATCCGCAACAGGCTGAATATATTACCTATGGTTGAAATGGATGTAAAAACCGGACACAAAATTATCCGTATTGCGATTCCACCTTCCTCTATTCCGGTCTCGTTCAACGGCAAATACTACCTGCGGAGTGGAAGTACTGTTCAGGAACTGCGCGGGAATGAACTGGCCGATTTCCTTTTGAATAAGTCCGGGACTCCCTGGGATAATTGTATCGAAGTACATTCCATTTTGAAAGAACTTGACCACGATACAATCAATGAATTTAAGCGCCTTGCTGCCGACCGTTTACCGGAAATTGGCAATGAAAACGATCATTCAATGATTTTGGATAAACTAAACCTTGTTGACAACAAACAAATCAAACGGGCTGCCGTTCTTTTATTCGGTTCCAATCCGCAACGGTACTACAGCCATGCAGTGGTAAAAATCGGCAAGTTCCTGAACGATACGGATGTCCAAACAACAGACATTGTCAAAGGTAATCTTTTTCAGGAGGTTGAGAAATCTCTGGAGATACTTCGCACAAAATATCTGCAAAGCAACATCTCCTACGAAGGAATCCACCGCCGGGATATTCTTGAATATCCTTATGAAGCACTCCGGGAAGCCATTATCAATGCGCTTATTCACAGGGATTATCACGGCTTTTCACAGATTCAAATACGAGTTTACCCCGACAAGATGATCATTATGAACGAAGGCCGGCTGCCTCCCGAAATTACTGCTGAAGACCTGAAACGAAACCACCTTTCCAAACCCCGCAACAAACTGTTGGCAGATGTTTTTTATTTTGCCGGCTTTATCGAAGCCTGGGGGCGTGGGACGCTTAAGATCCTCGAAAAGTGCCGGGACCAGGGTCTGCCGGAACCGGAATTCAATAATGAGCATGGCGTAATGACCGTTATTTTTTATAAAACCAAATGGAATGAGAAGACTCTGAAGCAACTGGGGCTTAATGAAAGGCAGATGAAAGCCGTGATGTATGTGAAGAAAAACGGGAAAATTACAAACAGGGAGTATAGGGAAATAAATAATATTTCAGATGAGGGAGCAAGAATTGATTTAAATATGATGATAAAGAAAGATATTTTAATTCAAAAAGGTAAAGGGAGAAGTGTCCAGTATGTTCTCATTAAATAATGAATATCTGGCAATTGATTGGCATTTAGTTGGCGTTTTTGGCGATTAGTTGGCGATTGAAAAATCGGACATAACAGACATGTAACGGACATTTATCGGACATAACAAATATGGATAAACAGCAGGCAAGAAAAATCATCACGGAAACCTTTGAAAACCCGTTTGACAAAGGCCGGTTCACCGGTTTTATCAAAAACCTGCTGAATCGTATGGATGAAGGTTCTTTTGTCTACAAGGGCAACTACATATGTCTGGTTCGGGGTCGGACCACGGCAAGTAATTAAAATAATAAGATAATCCTGTACTTCGGCATCCCAAAACTTAAAATCCGGCATGT